>CAYZBC010000175.1:0-7643 GCA_964476535.1 uncultured Maribellus sp. | reverse complement strand
GAAACAAATAATCCACAAAAAACCGGAAAACCTTTCTTTTTGTACTATCCGTCGGTAATTCCGCACGCCGAATTATTTGCTCCCGAAAGTTATATGGAAAAATACAGAGGTAAATTTCTTCCTGAAAAAAGTTATAAAGGCCACGATAGCGGCGAAAAATATACAATAGGTGGCGCGTACAGTTCTCAACCTGAATCTCATGCGGCTTTTGCGGCAATGATAAATACATTTGACGATTATGTTGGAAATGTAGTTGCAAAATTAAAAGAACTGGGACTTTACGAAAATACCTTAATCATTTTCACTTCCGACAACGGACCGCACCAGGAAGGTGGTGCCGACCCGGATTATTTCGATTCGAATGGAATTTTGAAAGGATATAAACGCGATTTATACGAAGGCGGAATTCGGGTACCAATGATTGCCGTTTGGGATGGAAAAATTAATGCGGGTACAGAAACCGATCATATTTCTGCATTTTGGGATGTGTTTCCAACGGTTGCTGATATTACAGGAATTAGCACTCCTGAAAATATTGATGGAGTTTCATTTTTACCGACACTTTTAGGAGAAGAACAAATTACTCACGACTATTTATATTGGGAGTTTCATGAACTTGGAGGTAGAAAAGCGCTACGTAAAGGCGATTGGAAACTGGTACATTACAACGTTTTAAAATCCGAACTTACAACAATAGAATTGTATAATGTTGTTACTGATCCGGGAGAGGAAAATAATGTTGCAAATGCTCATCCAGAGGTTGTTAAAGAGCTTGAGGAACTAATGAATTCAGCCCGCACCGAATCGGAAATTTATTCTTTTCAATCGCGTACAATTATTAAATAGCTTATATACATTCTTAAATCAGAAAAATGAAGTCTTATTTATTTCTAATTTTAGCAATTTGTTTATTCGCTTTTAATGGATGTCAGCCAAAAGTTGAAGAAACAAAAAAACTTAACATTCTTTTCATTCTTGCCGACGATTATGGTTACCGCGATTTAAGCGTAACCGGAAGTAAATATTACGAAACGCCCAACATCGATCGAATTGCCAACGAAGGAATGATTTTTACCGATGGTTATGCAACTTGTCAGGTTTGTAGTCCGTCGCGTGCCAGTATAATGTCGGGGAAATTTCCCGCACGCCATGGAATTACCGACTGGATTGGGGCAAAAAGCGGTGAAGCCTGGCGAAAAGCAGGTCGTTCAAACCAATTACTTCCACCTGAATATATACATGCTCTTCCACAAGAATACACCACACTGCCCGAAGCGATGAAAGAAGCCGGCTACCGAACTTTTTTTGCAGGAAAATGGCACATCGGAGAAAAAGGTTCTTGGCCCACAGATCATGGTTTCGATGTAAACAAAGGAGGTTGGGATGTTGGAAGTCCTAAAGGAGGTTATTTTGCTCCTTGGGAAAATCCGAATTTACCAAGTGGTCCAGACGGAGAAAACTTATCAATGCGGCTGGCAAACGAAACGGTTAGTTTTATTAAAGAAAACAAAGACACTTCGTTTTTTGCGTACTTATCGTTTTACGCTGTTCACGGTCCAATTCAAACAACCAACGAAAAATGGGCAAAATACCGTCAGAAAGCAGAGGATTTAGGAATTGCTGAAACCGGTTTTGAAATGGGACATTTTCTTCCTATTCGTCAGGTGCAGGACAATCCTGTTTATGCTGGTTTGGTAGAAGTAATGGATGATGCAGTTGGTGAAGTTTTAAAAGCGCTTGACGAACTGGGGCTTGCCGAAAATACAATTGTAGTATTTACTTCTGATAACGGGGGAGTTGCGGCAGGCGATGCTTTTGCAACCTCAAACTTGCCACTTCGCGCAGGAAAAGGTTACCAATTTGAAGGCGGAATTCGTGAACCTTATTTTATTAAAATTCCGGGAATGAAAGGTGGACAAAAATGTAGTGCTCCGGTTACCGGAACTGATTTTTATCCAACTTTATTAGAACTTGCCGGTGCCGAATTGAAACCTGAAGAACACATAGATGGTGTAAGTTTGGTCCCACTTTTAAAAGGTGAAACCATTGCGGAACGTCCTTTAATCTGGCATTATCCACACTATGGAAATCAAGGTGGCGAGCCATCTTCTGTTATTCGTTTGGGTGACTGGAAACTTATTCATTATTACGAAGATGGACATGAAGAATTGTACAACCTGATTTCCGATTTGGAAGAAACTACCGATGTTGCAAAAGATAAACCTGAAATGGTAAAACAATTGAGTGAAAAACTTTTTGTAATGTTAGATGAAATGGGAGCTCGTTTTCCAACAAAAGACCCGGAATGGACAGTCGAAAAAGAAAAGAAATATTTAGAGTATATTGTAAATAATCGCTGGCCACAATTGGAAAAACAAAGACTAAATTTTTTATCCAAAGATTTCGACCCGGGAAATAACTGGTGGGGAAGTATGGTAACTAATGATTAAATAGTTGTATGGAATTGGATTTTTGAAAAACGATATACTTTAAAAATGAGAAAATTAAATCTATTTTTAATTCTCGCGGCAACAATTTTTTTATTCTCGTGCGGGAATAGTAAAACCAAACCTCAAGCTATTCAACCTAATGTTTTGTTTATTGCTGTCGATGATTTAAACAATTGGCTGGGCTGCATGAACGGACATCCAAATACTAAAACTCCTAATATCGACAAGCTGGCGACTGAAGGAGTTTTGTTTACAAATGCACATTGTCAGGCTCCATTGTGTGGACCTTCCAGGGCTTCTTTAATGACTGGTTTGCGACCATCAACCACCGGAATTTACGGGATGATAAATGATAATAAAATCCGTTCTGATAATGAAATTACAAAGGATATCATTTATCTCCCTGAGTACTTTAAAAACAATGGTTATTTTACCATGGGAATTGGAAAACTGTTTCATACACACGCTCCCGACGGAATTTTTGACGAGTCCGGTGGACGGGCAAAAGGATTTGGTCCGCTACCAAAAGAACGATTTGTTTGGGACGGTTATGGAGTTTCCGAACGTGGAAAATATGGCCGCACCAGCACCGATTGGGGTGCATTTCCTGAAGCCGATTCGCTAATGCCCGATCATCAATCTGCCGATTGGGCGATTGAACGATTAAACCGTGATTTTGAAAAACCATTTTTCCTGGGAGTCGGTTTTTTGCGTCCACATGTGCCTTTGTACGTGCCACAAAAATGGTTCGATTTGCACCCGATTGAAACTTTGGAAATGACTCCTTACAAAAAAGACGATTTAGATGATGTCCCTGCAATTGCTCATTTAATTAATGATTTACCGATGATGCCATCAACCGCTTGGGCAATTGAAAGTGGTGAATGGGCAAATATCATACAAGCTTATCTGGCTTGCATTAGTTTTGTTGATTACGAAGTCGGTCGTGTTTTGGAAGTACTTCGAAACAGCAAATATGCTGAAAATACTATTATTGTTTTGTGGTCGGACCACGGTTACCGTTTGGGCGAAAAAGGCACTTTTGCAAAACATGCACTTTGGGAAGAAGCAACCAACGCACCTCTTTTATTTTCTGCACCTAATTTGCCTAAAGGAAAAGTAATTGATTCGCCGGCAGAAATGCTCTCTATATATCCTACTTTGCTTGATTTATGTGGATTGCCTGCATACATTCGAAACGAAGGAATTAGCCTGGTTCCCGCGATGAAAGGGAACGAATCACAAAACAAAGTAGCAATTACTACCTTTGGAATGAACAATCATGGAATTCGTACTTCAGAATATCGCTTTATTCAATACGAAGATGGTGGAGAGGAATTATACGATAAAAATTCGGACCCCAACGAATGGACAAATGTTGCCGAAAAACCTGATTACAATTCTGTTAAAACTGAATTAAAAAAATATCTCCCAGAAATAAATGCCAGATGGAATGTGCACTCAGATTATACTTTTCAACCCTATTTTGTTGAACAGAAAGAACGAACAAGCAAAAACGGGGAATAGAATCGTATAAAATAAAACCTTTCGATTGTCGGTTATATAGAAGTTATAAACGAGCATGATTCGTCGGTCAGATTACATAGGGGAAAAATTAAAATGCAAGTTCCATGAGTGACCATAGAAAATAAATAATTTTATACGAATGAAACTACAAAATTACATTATCATCGTAATCATTTTCCTGTTTTCCTGTAATAGCCAGGTTGAAAAGAAGGAAACTTCTATTGAAACCAAATCAGACAAAATTTATCAATATTCATTGTTCACAGCACTTGCCAATAAAATTTACGATGGCAATTTAACCGTTGCCGGAGTAAAGGAAAAAGGCGATTTTGGACTGGGAACTTTTAATGGCTTAAATGGAGAAATGATTGTTTTCGATGGGGTTGTATATCAATGGCTTGCCAACGGAACAGTTCGCTTGCCAAAGGATTCAGAACTGGTTCCATTTACCGTTGTGACTTTTTTTGACGAAGATATTGCGCTGGAATTACCCGATTCCGGATACGATGAATTAAAGTCATTTATTAAAAGCAAACTCTCTACAAGGAATACTGGTTTCGCTTTTAAAGTGAAAGCTGATTTTGAAAAACTCATGTGTGCCAGTGCAAACAAACAGGAAAAACCTTATACAAAAACATTAAGCGATGCATTGCTTGACCGACCAACATTTGACATGGAAAAAATTTCAGGTTCTTTGGTTGGTTTTTGGTTTCCTGAATATACCGGCAAAGTAAATGTGGCTGGATTTCACCTTCACTTTATTTCTGATGATAAAAAACAAGCCGGGCATGTCATGGAATTTAAAGCTTCAAACCTGAAAATTAGCATTGATTATTGTGATGGATTTGAAATTGAGTTACCGGAAACCGATGCATTTGAAAATGCTGATTTTGATTTGTCCCAAGAATACAACAATAATAAATAGAACGTTTTTATCCCATTTTATTGGGTAAATTTGTGTCATGATAACAAGCAAAACTTTACTCGCAGGCTTAATTCTTCTTTTCATTTCAATTTTAGGATTTTCCCAAGAAGTAAAATATCTCCAGTCGCCTGAAAATTACCAGCTTTATGCTAGAGACAAATCGGATAGTGCCACTGTTATAGTACATGGAACATTCGACAAAGAAGAAAAGTACGATGAAATTCTTCTAAAAATATTTAAAGACAATGAATTATTTGATACCCGGGAATGTGAAATTAAAAAGAAACAGTTTTGGGTAAAATCACGAATTAATTCAGGCTTGCACCAATTTCGTTTCGAGGTTCTTTTAAAAAACGATAAAACGGAAAGTTTGAAAATTCTTGCCGACAGTGTTGTTTGTGGCGATGCATACATTATCACTGGTCAATCTAATTCTCATGCAAGTAGCAGTTTTGCAACTTTTAGTTGTCCGTTTTGTCGAAGCTTTGGTGTAAAAACGGGTTATGAATCTTATTCTGATGCGGATACAAAAGTGCGTTGGGGACGGGCAACAGGAAATTGTCCAGGAATAAAAGGTGTTGGTGGATGGTTCATAAAAAATCCTTATGGAGTTGGTGTTTGGGGAATGGAACTGGCCCGTTTGGTTGTAGAGAAACACAAGGTTCCCGTTTGTATAATAAACGGAGGTAGTGGTTCTTCATCCATCGAACAGAATATGCTTTATCCTGAGCAACCATCTTTGGAAACCAGTTTTGGTCGGCTGGCAAATCGTTTAAATCAGGCCGGGTTAAAAGATAAAGTCAAAGCCATTTTTTTCCATCAGGGCGAAACAAATTCGGATGCTCAATATAAAACTTATGCCGAAAGTTTCGATGTTTTATACAAAGACTGGAAACGAGTTTACACCGGTTTGGAAAAAATCTATCTTTTTCAATTGCATCCCGGTTGTGGTGGAAATTATCAGTCTGAAATGCGTGAAATTCAGTACCAGAATTCATTACGCTACGATGATATTGAAATCATGTCAAGCACTGGAGTAGTTGGACACGATGGCTGCCATTTTTCAACCGATGGTTATTACGAATTTGCGCATCGCTTATTCCCATTGGTTTCCCGAGATTTTTATGGAGAAAGATCGGATGGATTTATTACTCCGCCAACTTTATTAAATGCGTTTTATAACAGTCTCAATGAAATCACACTTGAGTTCGACCAAGTCATTTCATTGGAAGAAAAATTTAAAGTAAATGATATTGAGTATTTCATGAAAGACCAGTTCTTTTTTAGAATCTCTGGTAGCGTTGATGTTGTTGTGAATGTAGTCGAATTCATTGAAATTCGGAATGAAAAAATAATACTTCGCTTAAATGACGAAACCATTTACGAGAACATTACATGGTTACCTAATAAAAATTATTTGGGTACAGAAGTTTGTTATCAGGGTCCATGGATTCGTGGAGCACAAAATAATTTGGGCGCTTTAAGTTTCGACAGTAGAAAAATAAAACCTTTGGAAACCATCCCAAATAACTGGCATGGTTTCGCTTTGCTCGACTCAACCTTAAACGGAGTACCATTTAAAGTAGTTTTCCCAAAAACACCTAATAAAAATCGGGATTGGATTTGGCGCGCACGTTTCTGGGGCCACGAACCGCAAACCGATATCGCTCTTCTTGAACAAGGATTTCATCTGGTTTATATCGAAGTTGGCGGATTGTTTGGCAATGAAAAAGCTATTAAGATTTGGGATGATTTTTATGACTATGCAATTCAAAAATATCAGCTAAATAAAAAAGTAGTTTTGGAGGGAATGAGTCGTGGAGGGTTAATTATTTTCAATTGGGGCAACCGAAATGCCGACAAAGTAGCTTGTATATACGGCGACGCTCCGGTGTGTGATTTTAAAAGCTGGCCCGGTGGTTTAGGCACAGGCAAGGGTTCAAAACCAGATTGGAATATTTGTCTTGAACAGTATGGTTTTACAGAACAAATCGCGCTTAACTTTAATGGAAATCCAATCGATCACATGGCTTATATTGCAAAATACAAAGTGCCAATTCTGAATGTGGTTGGTGATGCTGACCAAGTTGTGCCGGTTTCTGAAAACACCGCTTTATTGGAAAAACGATTGAATTTGTTGGGTTGGAAAATGGAAATTATCCATAAACCAGGTGTTGGGCATCATCCACACTCATTAAAAGACCCAAAACCAATTGTTGATTTTATTTTGAAGAATACCGAAAATTTGTAAGTCTCATTTATGTTTGTTTGAAATAAGTGAGGTTTTATGGAATCACGCTTCAGTTAATAATACACACAATGCCCAAATTGCATTTTGTCCCATTAAAAGCAAAATGTATATTTGAGCTTCCAAAACTAAACGAGGGAGCAAATAAACTTTTGAAAAGTCAATTTGACATAGCTGAAAAAATCTACTTGTCTGCATTAAAAAAGGGCGATGTAAAAGCATTCGACAAACTTTTTTCGGATTATGGAAAACGATTGTACCATTTTGCCTATGGCTACCTGAAATCGAGAGAGGAAGCTGAAGGTGTGGTTCAGGAAGTTTTTCTCCGAATCTGGCGAAACCGCAAACAATTAAATCCCGATTTATCATTTAAAGCCTACCTGTTTAAGATTGCTTATCATTATATTCTTGAACTCTTTGAGCAAATTAACCGTCAGCAGGCTTACCGTCATCAAATTATTGACGAGGCAATTCTATTTACCGATGAAACCAA
>CAYZBC010000174.1:0-10779 GCA_964476535.1 uncultured Maribellus sp. | reverse complement strand
CAAGATTAAATACATCACTATTGCCAACGATCTTGCCGAAGCAATAAGAAGAGTCTATAAAAACCAATCAATTAGTTCGTTATTCTACAAGTAATTCCTATATTTGCACCGCTTTTTCCGTAAGCAAGCGCATTGATTATGCATGCTGTTTGTTCCGCCTACCGGTGGAAAGGACTGAGTACCATAATTATTAACGTAAATTATTAAAAATGAAAACAATAGTAGTAAAAGGTCAGAAACGAGAGACCATTGGCAAGAAAGAATCCAAAAAACTCCGTTCGCAAGAAATTATACCGGCAGTTTTGTATGGTGGTGAAGCACCAGTTCATTTTGCTATTCCTTTTAGCGAATTAAGAAGTTTAGTATATACTCCAAATGTATATTTAGTAGATATTGACATTGAAGGTGCGGTTTACCCCGCTATGATGCAAGATATTCAATGGCATCCGGTTGATGAGCAGGTTATGCATGTTGATTTCTTGAGAATAGTAGAAGGCAAGCCAATTAAAATTGAAGTTCCAGTGGCAGTAACAGGCCTCGCAAATGGAATTAAAATGGGTGGCAAATTAAGTTTAATTCTGCGCAGACTTAAAGTTAAAGCTCTTGCTAAAGATTTACCCGATACAATTACCATCGATGTTACAGAACTAGGTATTGGTGAAAGTATTAAAGTTGGTGACATACCAACCGATAATATTGAACTGTTGAACAGCAAATCGAATGTTGTTGCAGCTGTTACAATTACAAGAGCGGCTAAATCAGCTGGTACTGACGAAGACGAAGATGAAAACGAAGAAGGAGCTGAAGGAGAAACTCCTGCTGCAACTGAAGAATAAATCCAAAAATAAAATTCTGTGAAGTACTTGATTGCCGGTCTCGGTAATATCGGACCAGAATATAAAAATACCCGCCATAATATTGGCTTTCAAATATTGGACGCTCTCGCTGAGGCGTCCAATATTAGTTTTAACAATAGCCGTTACGGTTTTTTGTCCGAGTATAAATTCAAATCACGCACATTTCTTTTACTAAAACCAACCACTTACATGAACCTAAGTGGAAGAGCAGTTAATTATTGGTTGCAAAAAGAAAAAGTTGCTATTGAAAACCTTTTGGTATTGGTTGATGATATTGCGTTACCATTCGGAACCATTCGGGTTCGTGCAAAAGGAGGTGCTGGCGGACACAACGGTTTGGGGAATATCAACGATGTTTTGGGAAGAAAGGATTATACACGATTACGTTTCGGTGTTGGAGACGATTTCCACCAGGGATTTCAGTCTGATTATGTTTTGAGCAACTGGAACAAAAATGAAATTAATGAGATGCCCGAAAAGCTGGATACTTGTATTGAAATTATCAAAAGCTTTGGAATCATCGGGACAGAACGTACAATGAACTTTTTCAATAAAAGAAAATAAAATGGCTGAAAATGTAAGAGTTGACAAGTGGTTGTGGGCTATGCGCATTTTCAAAACACGAAGCCTGGCTACCGAAGCCTGTAAAAAAGGACATGTTTCAATTGGCGACTTAAAGGTAAAACCGTCGAAAATGGTTCAGGTTAACGAAATCCTGAAAGTTCGAAAAGCACCAATTACAAAAAGTCTTAAAATTTTGGCCCTGGCAGAAAAACGAATGTCCGCAAAATTAATTGTCGATTTTGTTGAAGATGTAACTCCACCAGAAGAAACCGAACTACTGGAAATGCAAAAGAATATGCGCTGGCTTGCCCGCGACCGTGGAACCGGCCGCCCAACAAAAAAAGACCGACGCGAATTAGATGATTTTTTTGAAGATTAAGACAAAAAGACACACGGTTTTTTATAATTCTTCCTAATTATTTTTTCATAACATTACACTTTCACCATATAACAATTTGCAAAATCATGTTAGTAGCAAAACAAAAAAGAAAAGAAAACATAGCCGAATATATTTTGTACTTATATCAGGTTGAAGATTTAATTCGCGCTTTTCAGTTCGACATTAATTTAATTCAGGAAAAGCTGGTTGCCAAATACGATGCCGATGAAAAAACCTCTGCCAAAATTACAGATTGGTATAACAATTTAGTTGTGATGATGGAAAAAGAACAAATTCAGGAAAAAGGACACTTGCAATTTCTTACCAACCTGATTGATGATTTAAACGAATTTCATATTAAACTAATGCAAAAGGAAGTTGAAAAAATATATGTTCAAACTTTCAAATCAACAGCAGGGGTAATTTCTGAATTAAAACAAAAAAACATTACTGCCAAAAACGATATTCAATTGGGTTTAGACGCTATTTATGGATTTCTTTTGTTAAAAATGAAAAAAACAAAAATATCAGAGGAAACAGTAAACGCAGTTAAACAACTGAGCCAATGGCTGGGAATCATCTCGAAATTATATGCCAATTTTGAAGCAGAAAAATTGGACCTCGAATAATTTCTTTCTCCAAAAACACAAAAGATGCCAGCTATCTTTTCTATTTTGAATACAGATGGAATCTTAACATTAAATAACCCGACAAGTTTCCCGCTTTCCAAACCAACGGTAACGATTTCCGGCAATCCATTTATACATTCTATTTCTTAGTTTCACCGGAATAATATAAAAAACTAGAAACCAATTCCAGGGAGTTGGTAACAATCGGGCAATTTCGATGGCTGCATCAGATTCAATGTAAACTTTTTCTTCAAGAATAAGAATTACAGAATCTATTTTTGGGGAAATTTCGAATTTTGCAAATAATTCTTTTCCACTCTCCGATTGCAATACCACAAAGTGAAACTGGTTATTTCTGTCTCGTTTCAGAATAAAATCAATTGCATTGTTGCACAAATTGCAAACTCCATCATAAAGTAATATTGGATTTTCTTTTGCCATTAACAACGTAAACAATTAAGGAGGAAAACAGTTTTACAAAAATCATTCAAGCTAAAAATCAAAACGGTTCGGATTAAAAAAATACTACTCATTTTTAATTGAACTAAAATTAATCCACATATATTTTCCATATCTTCATATTTTAAAATTTATTCAACTCTTTATTCAGTTTTAAAAAATGAACAAACCCAAAAGAGTTGGAATTGAAAAACATTCGTCTGGAAAATAATTTTGATAAAAACACCAATATTTTAGCAGATGTTAATTTAACCGAAACAATTCTTCGTAATTTAATTTCCAATGCCATTAAGTATACTCTGCCAGGCGGAAAAGTCGATGTTTATTCCAACACATCTGTTATTAACGGGAAGGGATACCATAACATTTGTGTGGCTGACATTGGAGTTGGAATCGAAGAAAAAAAATTAGAACACCTTTTCCGATTGGATAAATTTCATTCTACTCCCGGAACTTCAAATGAAAAAGGAAATGGATTAGGATTGTTGCTTTGCAAGGAATTTGCCGAATTACAAGGCAGTATGATGAGTGTTTCAAGTACGCTAAAAAAAGGAAGTACATTTTCGTTTATGTTACCTTCTGCTTAATCTGAAAAATCTCGTTCAATTCATATTATATTTTTCCTTCAATAGAAAAAGGATGACTGACAGCATGACTTGAGGAAAGTAGCTAGATTAAGAATTCAGACGACAAAAAAGCCATCCTAAAAAATTACACGTTTATTTGATTTAACTAAAACAATTCAGGGAAAAAAGGGTGCAAATCCAATTCATCATCCATAATTTCCTGCTGCTTTTTAAACCTTTCAACCAAATCACTTTTTACATTTTCATATTCAGAATTGCCTGCCAAATCATTCATTTCTTCGGGGTCGTTAACTACATCGAACATCAGAATTTTATTAGCTTTTGGATAGATAATCATTTTGAATTTATCCGTACGAACCATTCGTTGCAGATCTATATAAGCACCGTAAATTTCGGAATATTGACTTTCATCCACTTCGTTGTTTACCATTGGCATTAAACTGTTGAACTCAACATATTCCGGTTTTTCAATTTCCGCCAAATCCAACGAAGTTGCCATTACATCTTGCAAATAAACCTGCATTTCGCGTTTTTCATTTTCAGGAATATTGGGACCTACCACAATAAGCGGTACTCGCATACTGTGATCGTACATATTTTGCTTCCCAACCAGTCCATGATTTCCAATTGATAATCCGTGATCGGCACTAAAAATAATGTATGTATTTTTATCTTGACCTGTCTCTTTAAGATGTGCAACAATTCGCCCAATTTGTTCATCCATGTGAGTAATTATCGCATAATATTCCTGACGATGTACTTTAATAGAATATTCTGTGCGTGGAAACGGAGCCAGTTTTTCGTCCCGCAAACCAGGACCACATCCAATGCTGTCTTTGTATGGATATAGTTCCAGAAATGATTTTGGAACCGAAATATTTTCCAAGGGATACATATCTACGTATTTCTTCGGCGACTGACGTGGATCGTGTGGTGCATTAAAAGCGAGGTACATAAAAAACGGATTTTCGCTCTCTTTAGCCGAATCGAGATATTGAATTGCATTGTCGCCAACAATTTCGCTCCAATGTTTACCACCTTCCCAAAAACCACCATACTTTTTGTGCCAGGGCAACCAGGTTGTATCGCCGGCAGACTGCGGACGATTGTACGCTTCCGGAACAGACATTGGCATTCCGGGGCGAATATCCATAGCCGTTTGAAATATTGTTTCCGCTCCTTGTTTTACATGCCATTTTCCAGTCATGTAAGTATCGTAGCCGGCATTTTCCATCATCAGGCTCCAAAACTGACCCTTCTCTTTCATTGCCGGGAAATTGGCTTCTGACTTATTAGCCCTCCAAATAAACCGCCCGGTGTTTAACATTGCACGACTTGCTACGCAAACAGCACCATTCCAACCACCCATATTATAAGTGTGTGTAAAAGTTACCCCCGACTGCGCCAGTTTATCCAGATGAGGTGATATCACCTCATCGTTTCCAAGCGCATGTACTCCCAGATAAGTTTGATCGTCAGCAAAAATAAAAAGGATATTAGGTTTTTCTGGTGGCGCTACTTTTGGAGTACAAGACCCAACAAGAATTAAGATTGAAACAAAAGAAAACACGAGATATTTCATAATTGATTTAATTATTTCCAGTAAAAATAATAAAGAAATATTTGGTAATAGGAAATTGAACAAAATTGTTGGAGATTATAAAACGAAAAACCTGAAAACATCTCCCTTTTATTTTTAAAAACCGAAAACAGTCGCTAAAAACTAAATTTCGTCTCATTTCAAAAACTAATTACTTTTTCCTTCCAACTCGATTAAAGAAGTGCTTCGAATCGCCCCACTCGTCGTAGCCAATTTCGCTGCCAGCCAGTTCGATTCTGGCTTCCAAACAGTTTCTACACAATTCAGCATCCTCATCTAAACAAGGCTTGTCTTCGTACAATTGGTACTCTTTTCGATAATCGCCTGGGGTAAGATTTGGCATAATCACATTTGCACCAACCACCAATGCTTTTTCGCACCCACCATTTCCGGTTTCTGATATCGATTTTCGAAAAATTGTCGCCATCTTACGATTGGCAGTTCCTTATACCGGAATTATAATGTCAACCCGCGAAACTGCAAAAATGCGTCGAGAAACGTTTGCGTTGGGAGTGAATCAAATTTCGGCAGGAAGCAAAACAAATCCCGGTGGATACGAAAAAAATAAAGTTGATGACCCCTCTGGACAATTTAGCCTGGGAGACCACCGCCCGCTGGATGAAGTTATTAGCGATGTTGCATCCATGGGATACATTCCATCGTTTTGTACAGCGTGCTACCGACTTGGCAGAACCGGGCAAGACTTTATGGATTTGGCAAAACCGGGCGATATAAAATTGCATTGTGCCCCAAATGCCTTGTCTTCTTTTAAAGAATATCTGCAGAACTATGGGTCCCTCAAAACAAATAAAGTGGGTAACAGACTCATTCAAAATACGATTAATGAAATGAGTGGCCTTGCAAAACAACTCGCCGAAAAACTGGTTAAAAGAGTTGAAGCTGGGCGGGATGATGTGTATTGTTAGAAAAGTAGTTAGCAAAAAGTAAGTAATTTTAAAGCATAAAAATTTTGGACAATCAAAAATCATGATAAATACAAGATTAGAAAAAGACTTACTTGGAACAAAAAAAATTCCTGCTGAAGCACTCTGGGGAATTCATACTGCGAGAGCGGTTGAAAATTTTCCGATACTTGGAAAACCGGTTCATCCTGAATTGATAAAAGCTTACGGTAACGTAAAGTTGGCTTGCGCTCAAACCAACAATCAATTGGGATTTTGGAATGATGCACAAAAGTCGGAAGCCATTGAAAAAGCTTGTTTCGAAATGAGCCAGGGTTTGTTGAATGAACACATTCTGGCAGATGCTTTACAAGGTGGCGCAGGCACTTCGACTAATATGAATGTGAACGAAGTTCTTGCCAATCGGGCATTGCAGATTATTACTAAACCGTTGGGAACTTATGAAACTATTTCTCCCCTCGACAATATTAATTTACATCAATTTACCAACGATACTTATCCCACTGCATTAAAAATTGCAGCCATTAAAATATTGCGGAAACTGGAACATAGTGTACTGAATTTACAGGAAGCGTTTCAACAAAAAGAAAAAGAATTTGCACACATCGTAAAAATTGGGCGCACTCAACTGCAAGATCCAGTACTTACCACTTTAGGCCGCGAGATGAGTGCTTACGCAGAAGCTTTTAACCGCGACCGTTGGCGGATTTATAAATGTGAAGAACGGTTGCGTGTTGTAAATCTTGGTGGAACTGCGATTGGAACCGGACTGGGCGCACCAAAACAGTTCATATTCAGAGTAGTTGACCAACTACGCGAAAACACAAATATTGGTTTGGCACGCAGCGAAAATCTCATCGACGGAACACAAAATGTAGATGTTTTTGTTGAAGTTTCAGGAATATTAAAAGCTTGCGCTACTAACCTTTTAATAATTAGTAACGATTTAAGATTGCTCTCGAGTGGTCCCGATGCAGGTTTTAGTGAAATTAATCTACCTCAAAAACAAGCAGGTTCGTCAATTATGCCAGCGAAAATTAATCCCGTAATTCCAGAAGCAGTTGCGCAAGCTGCAATGTTAGTAATGGGAAACGACCAAATAATAACACAGGCATGTAGTGCGGGAAATCTCGAACTCAACCAGTTTATGCCTTTAATTGCAAATGCGTTACCGAAATTACAGCCAACGAAAATATCTGCAAAAAGAATGTACAAAACTCCACTGCTTCTATTACGGCGCTTATTCCTAAAATAGGTTACAATAAAGCAAGCGAAATTATTAAAATAGCAAACGCCCAAGCCATTTCAATTAAGGCCGCTGCAATTCATTCTGGTTTTATCTCCAACAAAGAATTTGATGCTCTTATCACTCCCGAAGCAGTTTGCAAGCTTAGAAATTAAAAACATAAGCTACTTCACATTTCGTTAACATATTTTTTTATTCTGATTTTCAACGACTTAGACCTATTTTAAAATAAAGACGATATTATCTTCTATTTTTATTTGGAATTAATCTTAATTGTTATTAATATTGAGTCTAAATTAAAATAAGAGAATTATTAATTTATTATATAACTCAAAATTAGAAATCATGAAAAAAGTATTATTAGTTTTAGCCTTTGTAGCTGTTTATGGTGTTTCAATGTCGATGTCGAATACGAATGTAGTAACAATTGATGATGCACAAGTAATTCTTGTTGCCGATATGGATGACAACAATGTTGTAACTCTTGAAGGCGAAAAGGAAAAAGAGAAAGCTAAAAAAACAAAAAAGGCAGAAGTTAAGACTGAAGCGAAAAGCGAAGGTTGTGCAGGAAAAACCGAGGCAAAAAAAGATTGTGGATCAGCTTGCGGTGGTAAAAAATAAGTAATAAAAAATTAGCGTTTTTAAAGCTGTTCCAGATGGAGCAGCTTTTTTATGTAAAATTTTTCCAACGACAAACAAAGAATCCTTACCTTCTCAAAAGAGAAAACAGAGCCAGTTCTCTTTTTTAAACGTATTGGTATTATGAATTCAATATAAAACCAACTTTCGGAATATTTTCAATTTTAATTTTTGAATCTTCTGAAAAATATTTTCGAAGTTTTGAGATAAAAACATCGAGGCTTCTTCCGGCGAAATAATCGTTTTCGCCCCAAAGTGAAATAAGAATTTGCTCGCGCCTGACTACATTGTTTTTCGACATACAAAGCATCCTCAAAATTTCAGCTTCGCGAGTAGTTAGACGTTTAATATTTCCTTTAAAAACGAGGGCAAGATTTTCAAAATCAAACTCGTAATCGCCAATTTGAACCAATATACCACGAGAAGTTTCCGATAAATCGAGCCGATTTGAAATCGCCATTATTCGGCACAGCAATTCATCTTCATCAAATGGTTTGGTAATATAATCGTCGGCACCAATATTATACCCTTTCATTTTATCCTCTTTCATTGCCCTAGCCGTTAAAAAAACGA
Organism: uncultured Maribellus sp.; assembly: GCA_964476535.1. Taxonomy (GTDB): domain Bacteria; phylum Bacteroidota; class Bacteroidia; order Bacteroidales; family Prolixibacteraceae; genus Draconibacterium. The sequence continues at coordinate 2,323 of CAYZBC010000174.1, read as the reverse complement.
TAGGGATTTTAGGATCAACAGCCTTTACTTTTTTTGCCAACGAAAAACCATCAAGTTTTGGAAGCATTACATCGAAAATACAAAAATTAAAGTCTCCGTTTTGAAAACCATTAAAAGCCACTTCCCCATCGCGATAAAGTTTTACTTGCATTCCACGGCTTTCCAGGAATTCAACAAGAAGAAATCCGAGATTCAAATCATCTTCGGCCAACAAAATATTTAGTCTGTTTTCATCCATTTACAAAAGAGAAATAAGTGGTAAATTAATGGTAAAAATACTTCCTTTATCCAAATTGCTTTCAACCCATACATTCCCATTGTGGGCTTCAACTACTTTTTTAACGTAAGCTAAGCCAATTCCGTAACCTTTACTGTTGTGAACATCTCCGGTTGGAACCCGATAATAATTTTGAAAAATAAATTTCTGATATTTTAAAGGAATCCCAATCCCGTTGTCTTTTACTTCAACATGAATCTTTTCGTCGAAAATTTTAGTTGAAATCTCAATGTGTGGCGATTCTTTTGAATATTTTATTGCATTGGAAAGCAAATTCACAAAAACGTTGGTAATATGCAACTTATCGGCAAATATTTCTGAATTTAATGCTAACAATTTTGTTTCAATTGTTCCCCCTTTTTCGAGAAGCATCATCTCCACTGCTGATACTCCGTCATTAATAATATCGTGGAGGTTTAATTTTTCTTTTACGTAATCAAATTCGTTACGTTCGATGGCGGCCAGGTGTAACAGGCTTTCAACCAGATGTTGTAGTTTTTTATTCTCCTTAAAAATCAAGTCTGCGTAATTGTTCAATTTATCTTTATCAGAATATCTCTCTTTTCTTATCATATTAGAAGCAAGGGCAATAGAAGTTAACGGTGTTTTAAATTCGTGACTAACATTATTTAATAGCTCTTTGGTATGCTCAGCAATCCTTAACTCGTGTTGATAAAGTTTTAACAGATAAGAAATTGAAACAATCAACAATAAAATTAAAACGACCGAAGAAAGAAACATCAAACCTGTTTTCTCCAGAAAAAATTTGGTCCGGCTGGGAAACCTGACGACCAACTCGTAACCTGTCTGTTGAATCACATTTTGCAAACCCTGCGAGTAAGATTTTCCTCTTTGAATTTCTTTATTGTTCGTTTTAGATGTATCCGATCCTGACTCATTAATAAACATATCATATTCAAGGTTAATATCATACGAATTTAACTCCTCTTCAATTGCATCGTGAATCTTTTCCCAAATTCCAGCCGAAGTAAGTTGAATATTAAGTTTTACCGTGTCGCATGCAATACATTGTTGCATCATCAAACAAATTCCTTTGTTTTCTGTAAGTGTTGCAACTGTTTGGTTTAATGCAAGCGTAACACTTTTCTCGAATACTTTTTCCTGAAATTTTATTGAATAAACAATCCATCGCACTTGTGTTAAAAGCAATGTCAAAATAATGATCAGAGTAAATCCTAAAACATATTTTTTAACTGAATTATTCATTTAAATACTGAAATAACTAATAAAAAGCCAATTTATTTATTGCAATTTAAAAATAGGTATTTCAAATATAATTGTTCCTTTTTAACATGGCATTAACAATGCGTTAACCCATTTTCACAACTTAGGACGATATATTTGTGCCTGTTATTTAATAAATAATCCAAAAATCATGAAAAAAGTATTTTTAATTTTAGCCTTGGTTGCAGTTTATGGAATTTCTATTTCAAATGTTTCTGCAAAAGTTGTTGTAGTAGAGAAATCAAAAGTAACGGTTGTTGCAAGCTCTGATGACAATTTAACTGTTACAATCGAGAAAGAAGACAAAAAGAAAAAAGGAACTAAAACAGCGACAGCAAAAACAGCTGCTCCTGCAAAAGCTTGTTGTGGTGGTTCAGCGAAAGTTGTTACCGCAAAAGGCGAATGTGCCGAAGCAGGTACAAAGGCTGAATGCCCTGAAGCTGCAAAGAAAAGTTGTGCTACAGCGGGAAAAAGCTGCTCAGAAGAAAAAAAATAGAGGATTAAAAATAATCTTTTTATAAGGAACTTTTAAGGGTGCTTTTCAGCACCCTTTTTTTGTTGAAAAATATTTGCAAAATCACTACCAATTTGTACTTTACACGTCCATTCAAATAAAAAAAATGCGCGCACCTAAGTCGTTTCGTTTGCACATCGGGATTTTTGGTAGAAGAAATACGGGGAAATCCAGTATTCTGAATGCACTCACTCAGCAAAATGTTTCTATTGTATCGGAGGTTGCCGGAACAACTACCGACCCGGTTGAAAAACCAATGGAGTTACTTCCTCTTGGACCTGTGCTTT
>CAYZBC010000173.1:0-10855 GCA_964476535.1 uncultured Maribellus sp. | reverse complement strand
CGTGAAAGAATGGGACATATTTCTTTGGTTGTTCCCGTTGCTCACATTTGGTATTTCAAATCATTGCCAAATAAAATTGGATATTTATTAGGTCTTCCAACTAAAAAACTCGACACAATTATTTATTACGAACGTTATGTAGTAATTAATGCAGGAGTAAAAGCAATAGATGGAGTTAAACAATTGGATTTTTTGACTGAAGAAGAATATCTGGATATCCTGGATACGCTTCCAAAGGAAAATCATATGTTGGATAGTGATGATCCAAACAAGTTTATTGCAAAAATGGGTGCCGAAGCACTGTTTGAAATTTTGAGCAGAATCGACCTCGATGGCTTGTCTTATACATTAAGGCATCAAGCAAATACTGAAACTTCTCAACAACGTAAAAACGAAGCACTAAAAAGGTTGCAGGTTGTAGAAGCTTTCAGGGGAAGCAAAAGTATAAATCGTCCTGAATGGATGATTGTTCGCGTTGTACCTGTAATTCCGCCGGATTTGCGTCCATTGGTGCCGCTGGATGGTGGACGTTTTGCAACATCAGATTTGAATGATTTATATCGCAGGGTAATTATTCGTAACAACCGTTTAAAAAGGTTGATTGAGATTAAAGCCCCGGAGGTTATTCTTAGAAACGAGAAACGAATGTTGCAGGAAGCTGTGGATTCATTATTCGACAACTCTAGAAAAGCAAACGCCGTAAAAACGGAAAATAACCGTCCTTTAAAATCACTTTCAGATAGTTTGAAAGGGAAACAAGGTCGTTTCCGTCAGAACCTTTTAGGAAAACGTGTTGACTATTCTGCACGATCTGTAATTGTGGTTGGGCCAACATTAAGAATTCACGAATGTGGTATTCCAAAAGATATGGCAGCTGAACTTTATAAACCTTTTGTCATTCGTAAATTAATTGAAAGAGGAATTGTAAAAACAGTTAAATCAGCGAAAAAAATAGTTGACCGAAAAGATCCTGTAGTTTGGGAGATTTTGGAAAACGTATTAAAAGGACATCCGGTTATGTTGAACCGGGCACCTACACTGCACCGTTTGTCAATTCAGGCTTTTCAACCTGTACTCATAGAAGGAAAAGCAATTCAGCTTCACCCATTGGTATGTACTGGTTTTAATGCAGATTTCGACGGTGATCAAATGGCGGTTCACCTACCGTTAGGCAATGCAGCTATATTGGAAGCTCAACTGTTAATGCTTGCTTCACATAATTTATTGAATCCTGCAAACGGAGCACCTATTCAAGTTCCTTCTCAAGATATGGTTTTAGGTTTGTATTATATGACCAAACCACGAAAAGGTTCGAGAGGAGAGGGTATGACATTCTATTCTTCGGAAGAGGTAATGATAGGGTTTGCCGAAAAAGTAATTGATCTTCATGCTATTATTAAAGTAAAAGTGGAAGATGTTGATGAAAATGGTGAAATCTTCAAGCATATTATTGAGACCACGGTTGGGAGGGTAATGTTTAATGAATATGTGCCAAGCAAAGCTGGGTATATTAATGAATTACTTACAAAAAAATCATTAAGAACGATTATTACCAATGTATTTAATACAAGTGGAAACGCAATTACTGTTGCTTTCTTAGATGATATAAAGCACTTGGGGTATCAAATGGCTTATCGCGGTGGTTTGTCGTTTAATCTTGATGACGTTATTATTCCTGAAAGCAAGGAAGTAATTGTTAACGATGGTTACAAAGAGGTTGAAGAGGTAATGAACAATTATAACATGGGTTTCATTACCAATAATGAAAGATACAATCAGGTTATTGATATTTGGACACATGCCAACTCAAAGTTGACTCAAACGGTTATGAAAACCTTGAGTACGGATAAACAGGGTTTTAACTCTGTTTATATGATGCTCGATTCAGGTGCCCGTGGTTCGAAAGAACAAATTCGACAGTTGTGTGGTATGAGGGGACTGATGGCAAAACCACAAAAATCTGGTTCTACTGGTTCTCAAATTATTGAAAATCCGATTCTTGCTAACTTTAAAGAGGGACTTTCGGTATTGGAATATTTCATTTCAACTCACGGTGCTCGTAAAGGTTTGGCAGATACAGCTCTAAAAACTGCAGATGCTGGTTACCTTACACGTCGTTTAGTTGATGTTGCGCAGGATGTTATTATTTCTGAAGACGATTGTGGAACATTACGTGGATTGGTTGCTGCTTCAATTAAAAACAACGAAGAAGAAGTTGCTTCTTTGTATGAAAGAATTGTTGGACGTACTAGTGTGCACGACATTACCCATCCTTTAAATGGCGAATTAATTGTTAAGTCGGGTGAAGAAATTACAGAGCAAATTGCAAGTGTAATTGAAGAATCTCCCATTGAAACCGTTGAAATTCGTTCGGTACTTACGTGTGAGGCGAAAGTGGGTATTTGTGCCAAATGTTATGGACGTAACCTGGCAACAGGTAAAAAAGTTCAAAAAGGTGAAGCAACTGGTGTTATTGCAGCACAGTCGATTGGAGAACCTGGAACACAGCTTACTCTTCGTACTTTCCACGTGGGTGGTATTGCAGGTAACATTTCAGCTCAATCAATGGTTGAATCGAAATATGACGGTTTTGCGGAAATTGAAGAGTTACGTGCAGTTAAATCTAAATCGGATGAAGGTGAAGATATTGAGATTGTTGTAAGTCGTTTAGCCGAGCTCAAAATTATTGATAAAAATACGAAGATTCCACTTTCTACACATCCAATACCATACGGTTCTAAATTGTATGTAAAAAATGGAGAAGAGATAAGAAAAGGAAAACTCATTTGCGAATGGGATCCGTTTAATGGTGTGATTATTACAGAATTTGATGGAAAAGTTGAATTCGAGAACCTAATCGACGGTGTTACTTTTCGGAAAGAGTCGGATGAACAAACAGGATACAGCGAGAAAGTAATTATTGAAACGAGAGATAAGACTAAAAATGCTACCTTAAAAATTATGGATAAAAAAGGAAGTATGATTCGTTCGTACAACCTTCCCGTAGGAGGTCACATTTCGGTTGATGATGGACAGAATATTAAAGCGGGTACAGTATTAGTGAAAATTCCTCGTGCTGCTGGTAAAGCAGGCGATATTACGGGTGGTTTGCCACGTGTTACCGAGTTGTTCGAAGCTCGTAATCCATCTAATCCAGCGGTTGTTTCCGAAATTGACGGAGAGGTTTCTCTTGGAAAAATTAAACGGGGTAACCGCGAAATTATCGTTACCACGAAATCAGGTGATAGTAAAAAGTACATGGTTCCGCTATCTAAACAAATTCTTGTTCAGGAAAGTGATTACATCAGAGCGGGTACTCCTCTTTCTGATGGTGCAACAACTCCATCTGATATTTTAGCAATTAAAGGTCCTACAGCTGTTCAAGAATATATTCTGAATGAGGTTCAGGATGTGTATCGTATGCAGGGTGTGAAAATTAATGATAAACATTACGAAATCATTATTCGCCAAATGATGCGGAAAGTCGAGATAGTAGATCCGGGTGATACTCGTTTTCTTGAGAAACAAGTGATTGACAAAAATGAGTTCTTCTCGGAAAATGACTGGATTTATAACAAAAAAGTAGTTGTTGATCCGGGTGATGCCGAAGCATTAAAATCAGGTCAGATTGTTTCAGCTAGAAAGTTGAGAGACGAAAACTCTCAATTAAGAAGGAAGGATAAAAAACTGATCGAGTCGCGAGATGTAATTCCTGCAACTTCCAGTCAGATACTTCAGGGAATTACCCGAGCTGCACTTCAAACACGAAGTTGGTTGTCTGCTGCTTCTTTCCAGGAAACTACAAAGGTTCTTAACGAAGCTGCTATTCATGGAAAAACGGATTACCTCGACGGATTGAAGGAGAACGTAATTTGTGGGCACTTAATTCCGGCTGGTACAGGGTTGAAAGAATACAAAAACCTTGTGGTAGGATCGAAAACAGAATACGACAGATTGGTTGATACAAAAAAGTAGAATAAATAAAGAACATTATCATGGACGATAAGAAGCAAAAATCTCAACAATTAAATATTGAATTAAACGAAGAAATCGCTCAAGGTATCTACTCTAACCTTGCAGTCATTACGCATTCAAGTTCAGAATTTGTTGTTGATTTTGTTCGAATTATGCCGGGCATTCCAAAGGCAAATGTGAAATCACGAATCATTTTAACTCCGGAACATGCCAAACGGCTATTATTGGCTCTGCAGGATAATGTAAAAAAGTTTGAATCCATTCACGGACCAATTAAAAATATCAAACCTGGCTCTGATCCAATGATGCCGCCAATGAATTTTGGAGGTCCGGCTGCACAAGCATAGTTAACAGTAATACTATATACATTTAAGAGGAATCAATTTTGGTTCCTCTTTTTTTTGCTGAATTGCTAGTTCCCCAAGGAAATTTGAGTAATGTTATGATACCAAAAGAGCTGGAAAAAATCCGGCCAGTAGAAATAAATTTGGTTAATCATGGTTTGAATTTCAAACGCATAAAGACATAAAAATAAATCTCTAATCCGTTTTTCGGTCAGTTGGATTTTGTCCAGACTTTTGCTGTCTCCTTCTATTTGGAAGTTTTTATGTAAAGACCATATTTGGACTCAATTTCAAATCTTCTCTATTGTTTTGCGAAGGTGTGTGCGGTATTTAAATTTCTCCTAAATTTCAGTTAGGTCATGTTAATTACTTAAAAGGATTATAAATTAGGTTTGTCCATATTTCTAAAGGAATTTCAGAAGATTTCGTTTGATTGTTTTAAAGGTACGTTGCTATTGCCATTGACGCTCTTTTTGTGTGTTAATCATTCTTAAATCAAATATTTATTAAAGTTAAATCAAATCCATCTTCTTCGAAATTTTTGATTCTTTTTCCTCTTTTATATATTTGTCAACTCTTTTCTTAAAAAGGGGAAAAACAGGTTTTTTTTAGGCTGAATATTTTACAAATATAAAAGCGAAATAAATTAAAATTTTTATACAGATGAAGATTGTAGTTTGCTTAGGAAATGTACCGGACACAACTACCAAAGTTAAATTTGGAGACGGTATAGCTTTCGATAAAACGGGAGTACAATGGATTATAAATCCATGGGATGAGTTGGCTCTAACAAGAGCCATGGAGTTGAAAGAGGATTCGGGAAATCCGGTAAGTTCTGTTACTGTGGTTACCGTTGGAGGAAAAGAGGTAGAACCTACAATGCGTAAGGCGTTGGCAATTGGTGCCGATGATGCAATTCGTGTTGATGCTGAAGCAACAGATGCTTATTCAGTTGCTGCTCTACTGGCAGAAGCAATTAAAGACAAAGGGTATGATATTATTCTTTCTGGAATAGAATCAAGTGATTACAATGGTTCAATGGTTGGTGGAATGTTGGCAGAAATGTTGGACATTCCGTCTGTTTCAGCTGTTTCAGGTTTGAGTGTAACAGGAAGTGATGTTGAAATAACCCGTGATATAGATGGAGGAAAAGAACAGGTTTCTGTAACCGCACCCTTTGTGGCTGTTGTTCAGAAAGGAATTGCTAAAGAAGCTCGTATTGCAGCAATGCGAGGAATTATGATGGCGCGAAAAAAACCTTTGGTTGTAATTCCTGCTGCGGAAGTTGAGAGTTTAACTGATTTTGTGGAATTCGAATTACCCGCACCTAAACCACCTTGTAAAATGGTTGATGCTGATAACGTAGCCGAATTGGTTAATTTATTGCAAAACGAAGCGAAAGTTCTTTAATTCAATTACCTGTAAAAATTAAAAAAAATGTCAGTATTAGTATATACCGAAAATTGGGACGGAGTTTTTAAGAAATTGTCTTTCGAATTGGTGTCTTACGCAGCAAAGGTCGCTGAATTGATGGAAACATCTGTTACAGCCGTTTCCATTGGCGATGTTGCCGACGAAGAATTAAATAAACTGGGTGCTTTTGGAGCGTCAAAAGTGGTTAAAGTTGAAGGAAATTCAACTTTAGACAACCAGGTTTACACAAACATTTTAGCACAGATTGCTGAAGCTGAATCTGCAAAAGTGGTGGTTATTTCTCACAACAACACCGGAAAAGCAATTGCACCTCGGTTGTCAGTTAAATTAAAAGCTGCTGTTGGAGCTGGTTTAATTAAATTACCGGTATCAACCGAACCATTTACCGTTTCGAAAAAAGTTTTCTCTGGGAAAGCATTTGCAAATGTTGTTCTGAAAACCGATGTAAAGATTTTAACCCTTTCACAAAACTCATTTGAAGTAATTGAAATGGGAGGATTGGCAACTATTGAAACATTTGTACCCGATTCAGGAGAAGCAAAAACAGTTGTTAAAGACGTTCAAAAACAAACTGGTAAAATTTTGTTGAACGATGCTGAAATTGTTGTTTCGGGAGGTCGCGGATTAAAATCGGCTGACAATTGGGGAGTTATCGAAGATTTGGCTAAAGAATTGGGAGCAGGAACTGCATGTTCTCGTCCGGTTTCCGACGAAGGTTGGCGCCCCCACGAAGAGCACACCGGACAAACAGGTAAAATTATTGCACCTAATCTGTATTTTGCTGTGGGTATTTCTGGAGCAATCCAACACATGGCAGGTATCAGTTCTTCGAAATGTATTGTTGCCATTAACAACGATGGAGATGCTCCTGTTTTCGAAAGTTCGGATTACGGGATAGTTGGCGACGCAATGAAGGTGCTACCAGCACTTACTGAAGCCATTAAAGAAGCTAAAAATAAATAAAATTGAGCAGGGCATTTGCCCTGTTTCTGTTTTCAATAATTAGGTCAAAAATAGACACGAATGAAAAGAAAATTGAATTACTTTTGACTGACTACTTTTAAGATTTGACTAAAATTCAACCCTAATGATAAAACAAATTTTATTTGCTGTTTCGCTCTTAATTACGCTGGGAGTATTTACCTACACCACGCTTAAATTAATTGCGCTTTTTAAATTAACCAAACCTGCTTTTGCGGTTAAAGATTTTGGGAAACGAATCGCAGTGACCTTAAAAGTAGCGTTCGGGCAAACCAAAATTATGCGCCGCCCGGTTATCGGATTTATGCACGCTCTTGTTTGGTGGGGATTCCTTGTAATTATTGTTGGTAGTATTGAAATGGTTATCGACGGATTGGTTGGAACTGAACGTGTTCTCGGATTTTTCGGAATTGTTTACGATGTTATTTTTGCTTTCGGCGATATTTTTGCGCTGATTATTGCGGTTTTAATTCTTGCCTTTTTATTCCGCAGAATTGCAATGAATGTAAAACGTTTTAGCGGCGTTGAAATGAAACACAAATCGCACGTTGACGCAAACATTGCACTTTCTCTCATTCTTTTCCTAATGATTACTTTACAGGGAATGAATACTTTTTATTTAGTAAATACAAATTTAGCCGGGCACGAAATAATTGGTGTTTATCCGGTAAGTCAAATGTTTGCAGGATGGTTTGGTGGAATGTCTATTGAAACTGCACATTTGTTGCACGAAGTAAATTGGTGGGGACACATTCTTGGCATCTTCTTTTTTGCCAATTACCTGCCGTATTCAAAACACTTTCATGTATTTATGTCGGTACCCAATGTTTTTTTTAGCAATTTAAATCCGCTGGGAAAAATGACCAATATGGAAAGTATTACCAAAGAGGTGAAATTGATGTTGGTTCCCGATGCTGCATTTGCTGAACCCGCAGAAGATGAGGCTGTGGAACGTTTTGGTGTAAAAGATATTGAAGATGTTTCCTGGAAAAATTACTTGGATTCATTGGCTTGCACACAGTGTGGTCGATGTACTTCGGTTTGCCCGGCCAATTTAACCGGAAAATTACTTTCACCTCGTAAAATTGTAATGAATGTTCGGGAGCGAATGAAAGAAAAGGGGCCGCAATTGGTGAAAAATGGAATGGACTGGAGCGATAGCAAAGCTTTACTTGGAGATTATATTACTGCCGAAGAATTATGGGCATGTACCACTTGTAATGCTTGTGCGCAGGAATGTCCAATTAACATCAATCAACCTGCTATTATTCTCGACATGCGCCGTTACCTTGTAATGGAAGAGTCGGCTGCTCCTGCAGAACTAAACTCGATTTTTTCGAATATTGAAAATAACGGTGCACCCTGGCAATTTGCGCAAGACGACAGAATGCTTTGGGCAGAAGATTTAACCATGAATTCACCAGCTAAATAATTCAGATATTATGGAGACAACACAAATAAAAGTGGACGTGCCGGTAATGGCTGACTTGTTTGCCAAGGGAGAAAAACCCGAATACTTATTTTGGGTAGGTAGTGCTGGTGCATTCGACGACAGATATAAAAAAGTAACACAGGCTTTTGTGAAGATTTTAACTCATTTAAAAGTGAGTTACGCGGTATTGGGTACTGAAGAATCATCGAGTGGCGATGTTGCTCGACGAGCCGGAAACGAAATGCTGTACCAGATGCAGGCGTTAATGAATATAGAAATTCTGGATGGTTACGAAGTGGAAAAAATTATTACCTGCGACCCGCATGTTTATAATACATTCAAAAACGAATATCCTGATTATGGTGCAAGATTCGAGGTTATCCACCATACACAATTTCTTCAGCAACTAATTGATGAGGGAAAATTGAAACTGGATTCGGAAGTATTCAAAGAACAAAAAATTACGTATCACGACCCGTGTTATTTGGGACGCGCTAATGGAGAATACAATGCACCACGTAAGGTGTTGGGTGCTCTTCCTTCTAATTTAATTGAAATGAAGCGAAACAAAAGTTATGCTTTGTGTTGCGGTGCCGGAGGAGGGCAAATGTTTAAAGAGGCTGAAAAAGGCGACAAAGAGGTTTTTATTGAACGCACAGAAGATGTTCTCGAAACAGGGGCTGATATAGTTGCAACAGCCTGTCCGTATTGTATGGTGATGATGACTGACGGATTAAAATACAAAAACAAAAACGAAGAAGTAAAAAATTACGATATTGCGGAGTTGGTAGCAATGTCGTTAAAATTATAAAACCATAGTAGGCAAATGGAATACAATAGATTTCTAAGTGACTATGTGGTTCAAAATAAAATGGAATAAAAAACAAAATAAAACAAATGGAAAAGTTAGTAAAAGGTGGTGAATTTATGGTGCAGGATTTAGATGCCAAGGATATTTTCATTCCTGAAGAATTTGATGAAGAACAAATTATGATTGCGGAAACATGCCGCGATTTCTTGGATACCGAAGTAATGCCTAATCTTGGCAGGATTGATAAACAAGAAGATAATATTGCCCGGGAGCTTTTGGAAAAGGCAGGAGAACTTGGTCTTCTTGGAATTTCAACTCCTGAAGAGCTGGAAGGTTTTGGTCAGTCGTTTGTAACTTCAATGTTGGCAAGCGAAGTAATGGGTTCTGCTTATTCTTTTGCGGTAACTTATTCGTGCCACACCGGTATTGGTTCAATGCCTATTCTTTATTTTGGTACCGAAGAGCAAAAACAAAAATACATCCCAAAATTGTCAACCGGCGAGTGGGCAGGCGCTTACTGTTTAACTGAACCGGGAGCAGGTTCCGATGCCAACTCAGGTAAAACAAAAGCTACGTTGAGCGCTGATGGAAAACATTACATTTTAAACGGGCAAAAAATGTGGATTACAAACACTGGATTCGGCGATGTTTTCACTGTGTTTGCAAAAATTGATAACGACCGTGTGTTAAGTGCTTTTATCGTTGAACGCGATTTCCCGGGAATGAAATTCAATGCAGAAGAGAAAAAATTAGGTATCAAAGGTTCTTCAACCCGCCAGATTTTCTTCGAAGATTGTATGGTACCCGTTGAAAATTTGCTTTGGGATCGTGGCAAAGGATTTCGTATTGCGCTCGATATCCTTCATATGGGACGTATTAAATTAGGTGGTAGCGTACTTGGTGCAGCTAAATTGGCCGTTGACCAATCGGTTAATTATTCAAACGAACGTAAACAATTTGGTAAATCAATTTCTACTTTTGGTGCGATTAAATATAAATTGGCGGAACAGGCTATCCGTATTTACGCAAACGAATCGGCCGTTTACCGTGCAAGCCGGAATGTAGATGAATTTGTTGAAGCTCACATCGAAACGATGAGCAAAGAACAAGCCATTGTAAAGGCTTTTGAAGAGTATGCAGTTGAAGCTGCTATCTTAAAAGTATATGCTTCGGAAATGTTGGATTATGTGGTTGACGAAGGTGTTCAGATTCACGGAGGAATGGGATACTCGGCCGAAATGCCAATTGAGCGCGGTTACCGCGATTCCCGTATTAACCGTATTTTTGAAGGTACAAACGAAATTAACCGTCTGGTTACCATCGATACTTTAAACAAACGCGGTGCGAAAAAAGATTACGATTTGTACGGACAGGGCGAAGCAATTGTTGCCGGCCTGGCTGAATTGGAAGGTTGTAGTTGTTGTGTTGAAGGTTACTACGAAAACAAATTAGCAGCCATTCAAAACTTCAAGTCAGTTGCTAAAATGTTATTAACCGCCGTTTCAAAAACTTTTGGTCGTAAAATGATGAACGAGCAAATGATTCTGAACAACATTTCAAACATCGTAATGCGTATTTATGTGGCAGAATCGGTTTTGCTACGCGTGAAGAAAAAAGATGAAATTCTTGGACAAGAGGTTGCTCTGGACAAAGACATGCTTGATGTTTTTGTGTACGACGCTGTTGAGCACATCCGTAAAGAAGCAAAAGATTGTGTAAACTCATTTGTTGAAGATGCTGAAGAAAATAAACTTTATATGAAAGGGATCGAACATTACTGTTGTGCCAAAGGCGTTAATGTAAAAGCTGCCCGCCAACGAATTGCCGATAAAATGATTGAAGAGAACAAATATTGTTTTTAGGAATAGTAGTGAGCAT
>CAYZBC010000172.1:0-10863 GCA_964476535.1 uncultured Maribellus sp. | reverse complement strand
ACGATAACTAATATTGCCTGTTAAATATTCGGCAATAATTTCTTCTCTGTTGATTTCTTTTTTGTCCATAATGTGCGAATAAATTTACAACTTTATTGTAAACCTATTTCAGGACAAGACAGTGCTTCGAATTCTTTATTTTGTGCTGTAATTTTACCGTTTAACAATTTATCAATTCAGACATTCTTTTAATTCCGCCAGTTTCATCTGCCTGTCAATGGAAAAAGTAATACTTCCCTGTTCCACTTTTTTCAGCAAAAAATAAGACTTTCTGAAAAAATTGAGTTTTGTTTCATTCGTTTCAGAAAGTTCACCTTGTTCTTTTAAAACAAAAGCGACCATTTCGATTTGTTCGGTATTTAAGTTTTTGTCTTTCTCAAGAAAATCCATCAACTTTTCAATTTCCATTGCATTCATATCCACCTCAATTTTCAGACAATCATAGAAATATTTTATTTCATCCATTGCTTTATCATTCTCACCTTTTTTGCGGTAACCAAGAATTTTATGAATGACTTCGAACAACATCATTAATTGCCGCATAAGAAAATCTTTTTCTATTCCCATAAATTTTGAATTTTTGTTTATTCGCAATTTGAGTTTTTGCATTTATCTTAAGTATAAAAAACACCATAATGTCGCATTTATCTTTTTACCCTTTTCGCTGCATGCAACCAGCACGGTTTACAAGCAGCAATTGCCCCCTTTATGGGGTTGGGGGTGAGGAACACGACAATAAAACCTTCTTGTTACTCAAATCAAAAAAATAAATAGTCTAAATATAATGGTTAGTTTTGCAAAAAAGAACTTTATTAATGAGTTATTTCGACGATATTTTTGGCGATCCGGATGGTTTTTCTGACGGCTTGGTTGAGGGGAAAGACTTCACAATGGAAACTGGCTACCGGATAATGACCGAAGATTTTTTGGTGCGTCGCGGATATTGTTGCTCCAATGGTTGTCGGCATTGTCCGTATCATCCGAAAGCACAAAAAGGAAATACGGTTTTGAGAAAAGGAATTAAATAACAGGAACAGAATGCAAGGAAAAGAACTTCGGATAGTATTTATGGGAACGCCCGATTTTGCTGTGGCAAGTTTAAAGGCATTAATTAGTAATGGCTACAATGTGGTTGGTGTAATTACCGCTCCCGATAAATTAGCTGGTCGTGGAAAAAAGTTAAATGAATCGGCGGTTAAAAAATACGCTGTCGAAAATAACCTGAATGTACTTCAGCCTGAAAAACTAAAAAACCCGGAGTTTATAAATAAACTGAAAGCTTTGCAAGCCGATTTGCAAGTGGTAGTTGCGTTTAGAATGTTGCCCGAAGTAGTTTGGAATATGCCCAAACAGGGGACCTTTAATTTACATGGTTCGTTGTTGCCACAATACCGGGGAGCAGCTCCGCTAAATTGGGCGATTATAAATGGCGAAACAAAAACCGGTGTGACAACTTTTCTTTTGGATCAGAAAATTGATACCGGAAAAATACTGTTTAAACGTGAAATTGAGATTAGAGAAAATGATTCGGTTGGCGATATTCACGATGGTTTAATGGAGATTGGCGCAAATCTAGTGGTTAAAACAGTAGATGCAATTGCCGAAGGAAATTACAAAGCTGTTTCGCAGTCGGAAGTTATAGATGAGGACAAAATAAAACATGCTCCCAAAATTTTCAAGGAAGATTGTAAAATTGATTGGGGAAAAGACATTGAATCAATTCGGAACCTAATCCGGGGTTTGTCGCCGTATCCGGCAGCCTGGACAAATTTGGTTCACAAAGAATCGGGGAAAGAAATACTAACTAAAATATTTTTCGCCGGAAAAACGGATATAACAGAAAGTGCTGCTGCCGGAACAATAAAAACCGACGGTAAAACTTTTATAAATGTTGCTTGCGGAAAGGGTTGGTTACAAATAAGCGAATTACAAATTGCAGGTAAAAAGCGGATAAAAATTGGAGATTTTCTGCGGGGATTTCAGCAAATTAGGGAGTATAAATTTCAATAAAATTTTCAGTCGCAGTCGCAGTTTTCAGTGAATAAAATTCAGAAAAAAAGGAACGGTTCTCTCTAAAATTAATTGTAGAGAGAACCGTTCCTTTCTGCGACTGCAAACTGAGACCGTTTACTTCTTCTTCCTGTTCATAATAAAGAAATAAATAAGGAACCCCAGCGAAACAAAAACCAATAAAATTCCAACTGGTAAAAATGCATCGCGGTAGTTGATTAAATCGGGGTTAATTTGTCGTAAAACTTCGATTAGAATAAAAGCCATTCCAGACATAAATGACACCAATCCCCACTTTAATGATGGATATTTATTTGCTTCGTCTGAAGTTGGTTTTGGAGCTTCCAATATTCCAACTTTTTCGTACTGCTCGGCTTTTATAAGCTTCCTCTTTAGCAAATGTTCTGATACCAATTTAATTGCCTGATACATTGCAAAAAAGACAACCGCGGCCATAAAAACGTCAATCATGATAATAATTTTTAAATTTTGATAATCTGTCCGTATGACAACACGAGTTTTAAAAATGTTGCAGGTTGAAGTGTTTTTTTTTGAAACAGAGAAAATTACAGGAATAACTATTGTAGAATAATGCTTATTTAAGTTCACTCCGGAAAATTAAAAAGTACGTCATTGCGAGGTACGAAGCAATCTCAAATTACTGACAATGAACATATTGAGATTTCTTCACTTCGTTCGCAATGACGAAAAATAACTTTTTGAAGCAGGTTCAATAATGCTTATTCAATATCCAAATGAAAAAATATCGAATAAGGAACTAAAAAAATTAAAGAAAACGCCCTTTGCATCCGAACAGGCAGGGAATGAAGTGGCAGCTTGTTGCAGCCCCGCACGAGTGCTTGTTGGTAAACGGCTGCGACCAAAGGAAGCAAACGGATTACCTACAAAAACCGGGACGGGACAAAACAACTAGAACGAAATGCCCGGCTGCCTGCAAATAATTGCTAAAAAGAACTTTGTTAATGTGTGTTTACAGATCATTATTACCCGAACATCTAAAAATTACAGGATTGTTGCAACATTTTTCTACCTTTCGTAGTCTGATGATGTAGTTATGAATGATGCCGAACTGGTTGAACAAATTTTAAATGGAAATAACAATGCTTTTAGGTATTTGGTAGCAAACTACCAACGACTGGTATTGCATGTTGTTGGGAGGGTTGTTCAGCGTCAGGATGATGTGGAAGATATTTGCCAGGAGGTGTTTATTAAGGTGTACAAACAATTAAAACAATTTCGGGGTGAATCGCGACTTTCGACATGGATTGCAACAATTGCATACAACACAAGTATTTCTTTTGTTAGAAAACAACTGCGGCGTGGCGAACAATCGTACGACGAAAAACCTGCGCTTATTGCTTTTGAAAGAGATACTGCATTGAACCAGAAAGTGGTGGAAAAGGAGGAGGCGAAAAAATACTTAATGTTAATGATCGAGAGTTTACCTGTGAATTATCGCACGGTTTTAACGCTGTATCATTTAGAAGAGTTTTCGTACAAAGAGATTGAACAGATTACAAAAATGCCGGAAGGAACGATTAAAAGTTACTTGTCGAGGGCGAGAAAATTGTTAAAAGGAAAGTTGGAAAAGGTGGTGGAATTAGAAAAAACTAATATTTTTGTGGATTATGCCTGATACTGAAAAATATATTGATTCGGACAAATTAGTGGATGAGGTTTTAAATACCAATCTGCATTTTTCGTTGTCGGATAATTTTGCTGATGTACTTGCAGAAAAAGTAAACCGGAAATATGTGTGGGAACAGTACATTAAAGAATTTCTGATTTATTTAGGGGTGTTTGCAGGAATGGCAGTTGCGACGGGTGCAATGGCTTTTATTTGGTTCGGTGCCGATTGGAAAGTATGGCTCGACTTTATTGTTTCCAATGCAGGTTTAGTAATTGGAATTAATATTCTCTCGGTTTTTGTATTGTTTGCCGACCGGGTTTTGCTTCGGTATTTTATGTTTAAATCGAATGTTGAAGTTGGTTAGCGGAAATATTTTTCCGCGCTGTTCAATACTAAACCGCTAAATATTTTCACAAAGCTAATTCTTAAGAAATAGGATTATACGATGAATTTGAGTGGCTCTAAAATCTAAACTTTCGGTTACACTTTTTTATAGGTTTTCCAGCTAAACCCAATGGAAATGTAATTCATTTCATGATTGATTCCTGTTCCAAAAGAAAAATCCAACTGTAAATTATCCTTTACCAAATAAGTAAGTCCGGTATCAAAATTAACGAGTAATTCCTGAAACTCAACCACATCGCCGTACGACTCCAGATAGACGCCTACTTTATCGTTAATTGCCATGCCCATAGCCATTGAATAACTCAAATCGCCGTTGCCGGATCCCATGTAATTATAGCCAACATTGTATCCAAAACCAATATTTTCGTTGATTTGGTGCGAAATGGCAAGTTTGTTTATGGTACCAAAATTATCACCCGATAATTCGCTGGTACCCGTCGGAATAATTAAGTGCGATAAAAAAGCGATTTCGGTATTTACATCTTCTTTTTTTAGCAATTGAATTTTTGTTCCAATTTCCAGATCGCTGATTCCTTCTATAATTTGCCAATTGTTTTTTAAGCTTTCAAATTGGCTCAAAATTCTCAACTCTATTCCCTTTGTTAATCCATATCGGAACAAAGTTGTGGGCAGTAAAATTTGTCTGACAGAATTGTTATTCTCATCAGTAAATCCCAATAAAAACCCACTTTCAACTTGCAAACTTCCAAGCTCAACTGTTGACGAACTTTCCGTTTGATCGGGTCTGTCGGTAACTAATGTTTGACTATATAATTGACCGCTCAAAAAAATTAGTACTGCTATTAAAAAATGTTTCATTCTTTGTTTCTCTTAAATCGCTTTTCTGTAATACAATAAACAGGGTAAATTGTTTATCTTTTATATTAATGGTTCTCTTTTGCTTTCCAATTAAATTATAATTCTGAATTGCGCATTTCCCCTTTTTTCGCTGCAAACTATTCCTGAAATTCAATTGTACCCTAATCTTTTGTCAAACCTCCCGATCCAAAATCTCTCCCGAGACCTTCTCTTTCAAAATTACCTTTTTACGTCCATCGGGCAACAATTCTTCTTTTACCAGCCAGTGATTTTCGTCGTATTCAACAAAAGCTGAAAGCGGTTCAACCTCACTTAATCCACGCCACTCGTTTAATTCAACGGATTCCCATTTTTTTGTTTTTGCCGATTTGTAGCAAGCGTCCATAATTGCATTAACCACATAACCATCGTAAAAATCTTCGGTGGGTTTTTTGCCCGATTCAATGGAATCAAACATATCCATAAACATGTGGTTGTACCCCAATTCGTGCACTTCGTCGCCAACCGGAAACAGCCACCCCGAATCTGATTCAGCTTTTTCTGCCACGTAACCTTTTCTGCCGGGTGCCGAAAACATTTCAAATCCGGTACGTAAAAAATTATCTATTCGAATGGAACCGTCAACACCTGCTACTTCGTCTTTTAACTCCATTCCACCACGGAAACTCCAACTTACCTCGAACTGCCCAATTGCTCCATTTTGATAACGTATCAAACCAATAGCATTGTCTTCGGCGGCAATGGGTTTTACCTGCGTGTCGGCCCAGCAAACTACTTCCACGGGGCGAATATTTTTCCCGATAAAACTCCGGCCAATTTCAATACAATGGCAACCCAAATCGATAATTGCTCCCCCGCCCGATATTTTGGGATTCCAAAACCAATCGCTATGCGGACCGGGATGCGCTTCGCGGGAACGCACCCATGTTACATTACCAATTGCACCATTTTCAATAGAAGTGTGCGCTTTCAAATGTTTTGGTGTATAAACCAAATCTTCGAGGTAACCATGAAATACTCCTGACTCTTCAACTTTTTTCAGAATTTCCCATGCTTCCTCTGCATTTCGTGCCAGTGGTTTGGTACACAAAACAGCTTTCCCGGCATCGATGGCCGCAAAAATTGCTTCTTTATGTAAATTATTTGGTAATCCAACTACAACTACATCCACTTCGGGATCTGAAACTGCTTCTTGTAAATCAGTGGTCCATTTTGGGATTTTATTATCTTTTGCAAATTTAGCTCCCCGCTCTTCGGAACGCGAATAAACGGTAACTACTTTATCGCGACTACGCATTCCGTGTAACGACATGGTGTAAAATATACCGATGAGTCCGGTACCAAGCATTGCTATTTTCATCTCATTAAAATTATTAGTTTTCAAATGTATTTATCTCACTCTATTGTTTATTTTAAATGTGTTCAATAGAATTCGCAAGCTCATTTCGTGGAACTCCCATAATTTTGAATCTGCTTGTTTGTGATGCATTTTTGCATGGTCGTTTCATATTTTAAAATTTTATCGATTTAGTTTTTGCGAAAGTTACAAATTGAAATTTATAGATAAAATTTTTAAGACAAAAAGCCTGGTTATGAATTTAATTCTTCAAACTGTTGGTTAAATACAACGGCAAAAGAATTTGTACAAAATAAAATTTATTTTGCCACCACATTCATGAGGTGGATTTTTTGCATATAAAAATTTCGATGGACTTCGTCCATTTTTCTTAATTTCGCGTTGAATTCAATTTTAATAAAATGAAAACTAAATTGCTTTTATTATTTTCTCTGGTTCTTTTTTTTAATTCTTGCCAGAAATCATCTTCAAAATACATTTACAACAAAGGTTTTGTGTATGGAACAATGTACAGCATTATTTATGAAAGTCCTGAAGGAGTGGATTATCAGGAAGAAATTACAGCAAAATTTCAGGAATACACTTTGATTTTTTCACCTTTTGAGGCAGAATCAACCATTTCGAAAGTAAACAAAAATGAAGGAGTAGGACTTGAACCCGAATTTATTTCTTGTTTTAAGCGGGCAATGGAAATTTCGGAAATTACGAATGGTGCTTTTGACATTACCGCCGGTTCGCTAGTAAATGCATGGGGATTTGGTCCCGATGAAAAGAAAAAAATGTCACCCCAAATTGTTGACAGTCTTAAACAATTTACCGGGTACAAAAAAATTCAAATCAAAAACAACACAATTCAAAAAGAATTACCTGAAATAAAAATCGATATGAATGCCATTTCAAAAGGATTTACCAGCGATTTAATGGCCAATTTCCTAAAAGAAAAAGGGTGTAAAAATTACATGGTTGAAATTGGCGGCGAAGTGGTTGCCAAAGGTGAAAATGAAAAACAAAAAATATGGACAATCGGAATTAGTAAACCAGAAGAAGATCTTTTGGGTTTAACCACCGACTTGCAGGCAAAAATTCATCTGCCCGACCGCGCAATGGCAACATCAGGAAATTATAGAAACTTTTATGTTGAAGATGGCAAAAAATATGCGCACACCATCGACCCAAAAACGGGTTATCCGGTTCAGCACAGTTTGTTGAGTGCCACGGTTTTGGCAAACGATTGTATGACCGCCGATGCATTTGCCACGGCTTTTATGGTTTTAGGAATGGAACCGGGAGTAGAAATTGCCCGACAAGTTTCTGAAATTGAAGTCTATTTTATTTATTCCGATGACGACGGGAATAACCAGGTTTACATGTCGGAGAACTTTGGGCAATACCTTGTGGAATAAAAAAACCGGCTTTTAACCGGCATTATTATTTGGAACAAACTTCAGCTTTTTAAACTGATTCTGCTTTCTACCTTTTGCTTGCTCCAATTTATCCTGCGTTTGCGAACAATAAATTCCGTTTCTTTTTAAATACTTGTTTCCGCTCACATGTGTATTCGGAAACTTTCCACCCTTTTTAAGCAATATTTTTATTGCCATGCCTGCTATTGCAAAAGCCATTAATCCAACTGCTAAAAAAATCACTTTAAATATTTCCATTTTCTTTTTTGTTTCAAATGCAAAAATACACTTTTCTTTAATTGTTTCACTTTTAAAATAACCAGTTAACCTCTTAATTGTTTCAGTTGGTCTAATAATTAATATTCATTTAAATATTTCGTGCTATATTTTGTAACTTTATTACATCACTTTTAACTTAAAATCATGGAAAGACACATTAACGTTGTAGCCGCCCTTCAAATCGGGTACAGTATCTTAGAACTGGTAATTGGAGTTTTAATATTTATCCTGCTTCACTTTGTCGGCGATTTTGTTGACGAACGCGATGCCGAATTTGTTTTATCGATTGTTGCTAATGTTTTGATTGTCCTTTTCGTTATATTGAGTGTTCCAGGCATTATTGCAGGAATGGGCTTAATGAAACGAAAAGAGTGGGCACGGATTTTAACTCTGGTTCTTTCGGTTTTACATCTCTTGAGCTTTCCTTTGGGAACCGCTGTTGGAGTTTATTCAATTTGGGCGCTGGTACAACCTGAAAATGCGGAAGCCTTTAAAAAGTGAATGTCTTGGGAAATGAATAACAGAGTCGTGAGGAAAAAATCCTTAACTTGTAAACCAAAAATCATAAAATGACTGTACAAAAATGCTTCAAAAACAAGCAGTTTAAAATCATGCGAGTTCAGTCCAATACGTAGAGATTGCTTCGTGCCTCACAATGACGTACCTTCGGATTTTTTGTAGCAAACTCAAACTATGAACTTTGAACTCTTAAATGGATCAATACGAAATTAAAATAACAGGTCGGGTACAGGGCGTTGGATTTCGGTATTTTGTTTTTCAAAAAGCAAATGAATTTGAATTAAAAGGTTGGGTAAAAAATACCGTTGAAGGTGGCGTTTTAATAATGGTTCAAGGCGATGAAACAGAAATAAATACCTTTATTGATTACCTCCGAATTGGACCAACCCGCGCTCGCGTTGACAAAATATCAAAATATAAAATGAAACTTCTAACTGATTTTGATAATTTTAGCGTAAAATACTAAATTATCAAAATTGGAAAAGAAAAGCTACCACATGTCGCCGGCGCAGTTCCGCGAAGAAGGCAAAAAAGTAATCGACTGGATTGCCGACTATTACGAAAATATTGAAGAATATCCGGTATTATCACAAGTTGAACCTGGCGAAATAAAAGCTTCTCTTCCAACAAGTCCACCACAAAAGGGTGAAAGTCTGGATGAAATGATGAATGATGTTACCAATAAAATAATGCCCGGAATTACCCACTGGCAATCGCCTAATTTTTATGCTTACTTTCCGGCAAATACATCTTTCCCTGCAATTTTGGGCGATCTTGTTTCTTCCGGTTTTGGTGTACAAGGAATGATTTGGGCAACCAGTCCGGCAGCCACAGAATTGGAAACCCGCGTTCTGGACTGGTTAGTTGATATGATGGGGATGCCAGAAAAATTCAAATCAACTTCAACCGGAGGTGGCGTAATCCAAGACTCTGCATCAACCTCTGCCTTAACCGCGGTAATTGCTGCCCGCGAGCGAGCCACCAAATTTGAATCGAACAAAAAAGGAAATCCGCAAAACCTGGTTGCGTACATCTCGACACAAACACATTCATCCATCGAAAAAGCAATTAAAATTGCCGGCATCGGAACAGATAATCTACGATTAATTGATGTGGATGGTAAGTTTGCCATGCAAACCGATTTGCTCAAAGAGCAAATTCAAAAAGATAAAAGCAACGGTTTCACACCTTTTTTTATTTGTGCTGCCCTGGGAACGACTTCATCGAATGCAATGGATCCAATAAAAGAAATTGGGGAAATCTGCAAAGCTGAAAATTGTTGGTTTCATGTTGACGCGGCAATGTCGGGAACTGCAATGCTTTGCCCTGAATTCCGACATTTGCAAAATGGAGTGGAATTGGCCGACAGTTACTGTTTCAACCCACATAAATGGATGTTTACTAATTTCGATTGCGATGTGTTTTGGGTAGCCAACCGCGAGGAATTAATAAATACATTTTCCATTCTGCCGGAATATTTGCGGAATAAAGCCACTGAATCGGGCGAAGTTTTTGATTATCGCGACTGGCACATTCAGTTAGGTCGCCGTTTCCGCTCATTGAAACTTTGGTTTGTTATCCGTCATTACGGTGTGGAAGGATTGCAACATCACATTCGACAACATGTTGAACTGGCACAAAAATTTAAAAATTGGGTTGAGGAATCAAAAGATTTTGAAATTTTTGTTGAGCCACCTTTAAATTTGGTTTGTTTCCGTCATAAAGCTGATGACGATTTCAATATGAAATTGATGAATGCAGTTAACGATACCGGAAAAGCTTATTTTACGCATACAAAATTAAATGGTGAAGTTGTTTTACGAATGAGTATTGGACAAACCAATACGGAAGAGAAACACGTGAAAGAGACTTGGGATTTGATTCAGAAAACTGCAAGAAATTTGTAAAAAAAATAATGGTCATCCGTCAAAATCGGATGACCATTATTTTTCAAGACAGTTCCTCAAAATCAACAGTATTGTTAATTTAATGAATCCTGATAATTTTTGCTGAAATGTTGTATTTATTTTCAAAACTATTTCTTTTGTGCTATTCAGATTGGTTCAAAATTTATTTTACTTAAAAAACATTAGAGAACATATTATTCAAATGAACTTTTTACATCATTAAGTTACGGAACTTTAGATGTAGCTAACTAATAATAAATCTTTAATTTTGTCCATTAAAAAAGACTGCAGAATAAGCAGTCTTAAAAAAATTCAATATTATTTGATTCTAGTAGTCATCGTAATAATACCCTTCGTTTCGGTAATTATTGTCGTAGGCGTAATACCTTTCAGGATAATGAACCAGTTGAAATCCATAATTTGAGTATTCAAAGAATAAATTTCCAACCCTGAAATAAAGGTATCCATTAATATAAACCCTTTCGTAACCGGCAGGCAAGTAATTAAAAGCCA
>CAYZBC010000171.1:8098-10897 GCA_964476535.1 uncultured Maribellus sp. | reverse complement strand
CTTTTTGTATTTAATGGATTTTCTCAGGAAAACCTAATTACAATTCAACAAGCGGTTGAAACAGCATTTATTAATAATGCTGAATTAAATCAGATGCGGGCCCAATTGAAGGAGAAGGAGAACATCTGGAGAACGGAAACGGGGATTTCTGCACCCGAATTCAGTTATTTTAAGGAAGGAATTAGTTCTGATCCTGGAAGTCCATACGCAGAAAAGAGAATTGCCGTTTCGCAGGAAATAGATTTTCCGTTAACCACTTCGTATCGATTAAAAGGGCTGAGCCAAGAGGTTGAAGCTAAACATTACCAGATTGTTTCGAAAGAAAAGGAGATAAAAGCCAAAGTAAAAAGTAAGTATGTTGAAGTGTTGTATGCGCTTTATCTTCAGAAATCGAGGGAAGAACAGTTGAAATTGGTGGAAGATTTGTACAAAGCGGTTTATACCCGTTTTGAATCGGGCATGGGGAATGGCATTGACCTTACTAATGCTGAGCTCCAGGTGGATGAGGCAAAAAATGATCTCGACCAGTCGGAATGGATACTTCACCAGGCAAGGTATGGTTTGTTTTACGACATGGGACTTCCTGTCGATCAGCAAAAATACACCATTGAATTCTCCGATACCTTGCAAACAGTTCATCTCGATATTTCGCAAATATTTGTCCTCGCAGTGCAAGAAGAACAACCGGATTATCAAGCCTCTGTGCATCGGTTAAATGCAAATAATTATTTTTTAAAAGAAGCGAAAAGTAATATTTTGCCCGACATCCGTTTTAGTATTTACAAACAAGATTACGGGAGCGGATATAATTTTAATGGTTTTGAGCTTGGGTTGAGTATGCCGCTGTGGTTTCCATTTGAACAAAAAGGAAAAATAAAAATAGCAGAAGCTCGCCAATCGGAAATCGTTTGGCAACAAACCGAAATAAAACTTAACATGAAAAAACAGATTGAATATGCTTGGCATAATTATTCTGTTAGCCGTTCAATAGTTAACCGATACAACGAAACCTTAAAACAAAAAGCTCAAAAACTACAAAGCTTATCGTTAAAAGCATACCAACTTGGCGAGATAGATTTGTTGAACCTGCTAAATGCCCAACAAACCTATATAAAAAGCGAGCAACGTTACATCACAGCATTGCGCGATTTTTACCTGCAACTTGCCTCCCTTGAACAATTTCTTAACCAGGATCTTATTTATTAAAACAACACAACAATGAAATCAATTTTTTTCAAAATTATAGTAGCAACAACCATTATTACAATGGTATCGTGCAACCAAAACAAAACGAAACAATCCGAAACTATTGAGGAACAAACAGAACTTCCTCCATCTTTACGGGAAAAAGATAACAGTGCTGTTTTGATTCAACTTTCGGCAAAAGAGATATCAGGTCTCGCAATTGAAACCATGAAAATAAGCAGTCGGATTACTGATTACGATATTTCTGCTCCTGGTGTAGTTTTTCCTGCTCCCGATCATTCAAGTATTATCAGCACCCCTATAAATGGACAGGTAATCAATATAAAGGTTTATGAAGGAGATAATGTGGTTAAAGGGCAGGAACTATTTCGGATACAAAGTCTTGAGTTTGGCACCTTAATTTCAGAATATCTTCAGGCACAGGCCGAAGAGAAATTTCAAACAGACCGTTTAGCAAGAATTAAGCAATTGGTTGAAGAAACTATTAGTTCTGTTAGTGAACTGGATCGTGCTACTGCCGAGTACCAGAGAGCTATGGCAATGGTGAAATCGGCGTACGCAAAACTGCGCGCTGTGGGTGTCCCCGATAAAGAAATTATAACATTTCACGATGCCGAGAATTTCGACCCTACATTAAAAATTTATGCTCCAATAAGTGGAGTCATCGAAAAAAACTTTGTTGAATTAGGACAATCGGTAAATGCTCTTGAAAACCTATCTCGTATTTTAGATACGCGCAAAGTTTTAATACGAGGTTATATCTCACCCGGCGAAGCGAATTTAGTATCTGTAGGTGACTCGGTAGCTATTTCTAAACGTCAGCAAGAAATTGCGCCGATAAAGGGAATTATAACATCGAAAAATCCGGGGCTCGACGAAAATACCCGTTCAGTTATTGTGAATATAATTATTCAAACCAGGAATGGGTGGCCTAAACCAGGCGAAAACCTCCGGCTGGCAATTACTACTTCAACAAAAAAGGAGATAATTGCAATTCCATTTGAAGCACTTACTTATGATGGGGACCAGGCGATTGTTTTTGTGAAAAAATCTGAAAATACTTATGAAAAACGTGCCATTCAAGTAGAAGAAATAAACGACCGTTATGTTTTTATTGAAAGTGGTTTATCGGAAAACGAAGAGGTAGCCGTTACCAAAGTATTTAGTTTAAAAGCGCTCTCACGATTCGATGCTGGTTCTGAAGAATAATTAACCGGAAAAATAACAGAAAATGCTTCAAAGTATAATATCTTTTAGTGTCAGGCAAAAATATGTAGCACTTGCACTTGTTCTTTTGATGGGAGTTGGCGGATATTTTTCGCTCATACAGTTGCCCATCAACTCGCTTCCCGACGTTACACCGGTACAAGTTTTAGTAATCACAAAAGCAGGCAGATACTCCCCATTCGATGTGGAGAAATTGGTAAGTTATCCAATTGAAACTGCTATGAACGGGCTTCCCGATGTAGCCGAAGTGCGGTCGATTTCGCAGTTTGGATTGTCGGCTGTTACTGTTGAATTCGACGAAGGAACAGATATTTATTTTGCTCGCCAGATTGTTAGTCAGCGCTTGCAGTCGATTGTAGATGAATT
>CAYZBC010000171.1:0-7998 GCA_964476535.1 uncultured Maribellus sp. | reverse complement strand
CGAACTTATGGAATTGGTATTCCCGATGTAATGGATGCTATTTCGAATAACAACAGTGTTTCGGGTGGGAATTTTCTTCAGCACAACGGAGAGCAGTTTATTATTCGTGGATTTGGCCAGATAAATAAAATGGATGATATACGAAATATCATTGTAAAAAATATAAATAACAAACCCGTATTTGTCAGGGACATTGCCAAGGTAATTCCCGGGAAACAAATTAGGCAGGGTGGTGTAACCAAAGACGGTAACGGAGAAGTAATAACCGGAATAATAATGATGCTGCGTGGCGGTAACGGACGTAAAGTAATCTCGTCAATCGAAGAGAAAATAGAAAGCATTAATGTTAGTTTGCCGGAAGGTGTTTCCATTGAGAAATTTTACGATCAATCGGATTTAATTAACCGTACAACCAGTACAATTTCAACAAATCTACTGGAAGGAGGATTCCTTGTTATCGTCGTTTTATTGTTGTTATTGGGTGAAATTTCGGGTGCGCTTATTGTTGCCATGGTCATTCCGTTTTCAATGCTTTTTGCATTTATGGGAATGCGCGAATTTGGATTGGCAGCCAACTTAATGAGCCTCGGAGCGATTGACTTTGGGATGGTGGTTGACGGTTCGGTTGTTATGGTAGAAAACATAGTACATCGGCTTCAAAAAGATAAAGGAGAATCAAAAGATACTATTATTATAAGGGCAGCGCAGCAAGTAGTACGCCCAATATTTTTCGGGGTGCTTATTATTTTAATGGTTTATGTTCCTATTATGACTTTCACCGGAATGGAGGGGATTCTGTTCCGTCCGATGGCAATTACTGTTGCGGCGGCAGTTCTTGGTTCTTTAATTCTGGCCTTGGTTTTTGTGCCGGCAATGTCCGCCATTGCTTTCCGAAAAGGAATAAAAATTAGGAAGAATCGCCTTATTAACTGGATGCGGCCAAGGTATCAGAGAGGGCTGGAAAAAAACATGGATAGACGATGGTTTGTAATTACACCAGCTGTTCTCATTTTTATTGCGTCGTTGTTTGTAATGAAACTTCTGGGAACGGAGTTCCTACCTGAGCTGGATGAAGGATCTATTTTAGTCGAACAAGTACGAATGCCTTCTGTAACATTGGAAGAGTCGATGGAAAATGCCGACTGGCTGGGTGGTAATTTGCTTGCGAATATTCCTGAAATAAAAACTGTTGTTCCCAAAACTGGCCGCTCCGATTTGGCGAACGACTGGATGGGTGTTCACCAAACCGATGTGTGGGTAGTTCTGAAACCTGAAAAAGAGTGGCGCAAAGGAATTACGAAAGAAGATATTATTGCCGAGATAGAACCTTACCTTCAAACCGAACCTGGTTTAACTTACAATTTTACGCAGCCTATTGCAATGCGGGTCGATGAATTAACAAGTGGTGTAAAATCGGATCTTGCAGTTAAAATTTATGGGGAAGATTTGGATGTGTTAAGTAATATCGGCGATCGTATTTCGGAATTGTTGCCAAGTTTATCGGGAACCGATAATTACTATGTTGAACAAACCGATGGACAACCCTATCTCACTATTCAAATTGACCGCGAAGCAGTTGCTTCATTTGGGCTGAATGTTGATAATGTTCAAAATATAATTGAAGCTGGAATTGGTGGACAGCAAGCCGGTCAGGTGTATGAGGGACAGAGACGGTTCGATATTTTTGTGCGATACCCGGAAGATATTCGAAATAAATTGCAAAAAATACAGGAGGTTCCCATACAACTTCCGAACGGTGATTTTATCCCTTTAAAACGAGTTACGGAAATTGAACTTCAGGAAGGCCCGCGCGAAATACAGAGAGAAAATGGTTGGCGACGATTAATAGTTGGGATTAATATAAAAAACATCGATTTGGGGACTTATGTGGCTGAATTGCAAAAAGAAATAAAGTTAAAAGCAGAAATTCCTTCGGGGTATTTTATTACTTATGGGGGAACATTTGAAAATCAACAACGTGCGATGCGTCACTTGATGTTAGTCGTTCCACTTTCAATATTTATTATAATTGGCTTGTTATATCTCAATTTTGGAAAGATGAGGTATGCTTTGTTAATTCTGCTAAATCTTCCATTTGCTTTGTCGGGAGGAGTATTTCTTCTCTGGATTCGTGGCATGTACCTTTCTATTTCGGCAAGCATCGGTTTTGTTGCTTTGTTTGGTGTCGCTGTTTTAAATGGAATCGTATTAATCGACCACATTAATAATTTGCGAGAGGAGAATAAAACCGCAGATCTGAAAAAAACAATTATCGAGGGTTCTGTCGATCGTTTGCGCCCGGTACTGATGACTGCACTAGTTGCAAGTCTTGGTTTTATTCCAATGGCTTTTAATACCGGTCCGGGCTCCGAAGTACAACGACCTTTGGCAACTGTGGTAATAGGCGGATTAATAACTTCAACATTTTTAACTTTGTTAGTGCTTCCAATAATTTATTATTGGATAGACAAGAAAAAAGCAAAAGTTCAGAAATAATCTTTTTCTTGCGCAAGTTTTTTCAGCTATTTGTGTCTTATTAATATCTACAAATTGATTTTGAACTTATGATTAAAATCAATGTTAAAATTTGTTTGATATTTAATCATAACCATTCAAAAATAGTTCGTTTTATTTTTGTTAAGATATAAACGACAACTGTCAATTTGAAAATTGAAGTAAGTATGGTTATGCACAAACAGTTTTTAATAATATGTTTTCTTCTAACGGGAATAACAGGGTTTTCTCAAGAAAATCTATTTACTATTAGCCATGCTTTAGAAACAGCCTATAAAAATAATATTGAGTTGAATCAGCTTAGAGCTCAATTAAAACAAAAAAAGAGTCTCTGGCAGAATGTTGGCATTTCACAACCTGAAATAAGCTATTTTATGGAAGGGATTGGCGCGGAACTGTCCTGTCCGTATTCAGAAAGGAGAATAACAATCTCGCAAGAAATAGAATTTCCACTAACAGTAGTATATCGGGTGAAAGGTTTAAAACAGCAGGTTGAAGCTCAGAAATATTTGATAAAAGCCAGAGAAAAAGAGATAAAAGTTGATATAAAAAGTAAATATATTAAAGTTTTATACGCACAATATTATCAGGAATCGAAAAATAATCAGCAAAAATTATTAAAATATTTATGCCATGCTATTTGTAGTAAATATAAAGCGGATAGAGAGAATAATTTTGAGATGATAAACGTAAGTATTCAACTGGATGAAGCAAATAACGACTTTGAACAGTCGAAATATTTACTCCGCACGGCAAAGTCTGATTTGTTTTATTCTATGGGACTTTCTGTCATTCAACATAATTACAAGGTTATATTCTCCGATAGTTTGTCAACAACTCATATTGATTTTTCTCAAATTAAAACGTTAACAGAACAAATAAAACATCCTAACCATTTATCTTTCGTGCATAAGTTGAACGCCAGCAAATATTCTTTGAAAGAGGCAAAAAGCAATGTCTTTCCTGACATTCGTTTTAGTTTTTATAAACAGGATTATGGAGTTGGTTACAATTATACCGGTTTTGAAATTGGAATAAGTTTGCCATTATGGCAATCGAATGAACAACAGGGAGAAGTTAAAATGGCAATGGCATGGAACGATGAGATCCAATATCAACAAAGTGAAATGAAACTGAAAATGAGCAAACAAATTGAACTTGCATTGCAAAATTTTTCATTTAGCTGTGCAGTAATTGATAGGTACAAAAAATCTTTAAAACTAAAGGATCAAGAATTTTCAAACTTATCAATAAAGGCATATCAACTTGGAGAAATAAATTTGTTTAATCTGTTACATGCCCAACAATTGTATTTTAACAACCAGCAACGATATTTAACTGCCCTCTGTGATTATTACTTGCAACTTGTAATACTTGAACAATATATTGATACCGATCTTGTTTTTCAATATTTATCTATAGTGAGCACAAGTTTTTAATATTAATCGTGTCATATTCGAAAATGAAAATGTATTTTTATTTAAAAATTAACACAAAAAATTATTTTTATGAAAAAGAAATTTAGCTGGAAAGTATTTATCAGTTTTGGTTTAACCTATTCGTTTATTATAATTTTTATTTCCGGAATAATGTTATATGCATCTCCTCCAGGGCGTTACGCTCATTGGGTTGAATGGAAACTGCTGGGTTTTACAAAAGAAGGTTGGCAAGCACTGCACACGGTTTTTTCGTACACTTTTGTTGTCCTTTCCATTTTTCATCTGTTTACAATAAACTGGAAATCATTCCTGACCTATTTAAAATCGAAATCCCAAAATGGAATAAATAAGAAAAGAGAATTTTATTGGTCAACTATTTTAATGCTAGTCTTTTTCTTTGGAATAATTTTTTTAGTCCCGCCATTTAAATATGTGATGGACTTTGGTGAGTATTTAACCCAATCTTGGGAGCAGGTCGAAGATGAACCACCTATTCCTCATGCCGAACTATTTACCCTCTTTGAACTTGCAGAACAGCTTGAATATTCTTCGGTAGATGAAATTACACAGAAATTGAAAATACATGAAATTAAATACGATAATACCAACGAGCAAACGCTTCAGGAAATAGCCCATTTAAACAATTCAACACCTATTGAAATCTATCAACAAATTACACGAAAAGGCGGATCATCAGTGGAAAGAGGCTCTGATAGGCAAAGTGGACAAGGCCGTGGACAAGGTATGGGCGGTGGTGGTGGAATAGGCCGAAAAACCATCGATAATTTTGCTTTAGATATTGAATTAAGTGTGGATGAAGTTTTACTCATACTGAAGGAGAATAACATAGAAGCAAAAAAAGGACAAACATTACGGGAAATAGGTGAAAACAATCACATCGAGGCTAGAGATATTCATAATTTCTTTGAGAAAGAAGAGTGAAAATAATTAACTGTCTTTAAAAATAAAAAGCAAAATTCCGGAATAGTTATTATTAATGAGCGAAACCGAAATCATACAAAAACTTCAAAAGGGCAACGAACAAGCCTTCAGAGAACTGGTTGAGAACTACAAGAAAATGGTAGTTAACACTTGTTTTGGTATGGTTCATAATACCGAAGATGCCGAAGATATTGCACAGGAAGTTTTTATTGAAGTATTCCGGTCGATTAATAATTTCAGAGCCGATTCAAAACTTTCCACCTGGTTGTATCGGATGGCTGTAAACCGCTCGTTAAATTTTATTCGCGACCATAAACGGAATAAATGGTTTCAGTCGTTTGAAGATTCGGTTCGAAGTAAAAATGCTTTACACGAGAACTTAATTAACAGAAATACCGACCACCCGGAATATATTTTGGAAAATACTCAGCGGGCAACCTTACTTCACGAAGCCATTGATAGTTTAGCTGAAAACCAGAAAGTTGCTTTTACTTTAAGTAAATACGAAGAGTTGTCTTATCAGGAAATCTCGAAAGTAATGGATGTTTCGGTTTCTTCGGTTGAGTCGCTTTTACACCGGGCAAAAAAGAATCTTCAAAAAAAATTATATGTGTGTTACAAGAAAAAGTGTATTTAATCGCAAGTTTTTAACAATAAATGTGTCATAATAACAAATACAAATACAGATGAAATGCAAACTTTACATAATAAATTAATTTTCTTTCTTGAAGGGGATCTGCCTGAAAAAGAAATGGAGCTTGTAAAAAATCATCTTTTGGAATGTAGTACATGTGCTGCTTTTGTCGAAGAGATGAAAAAAACACTGGGAATTTTGGAGGCTGAAAGATCGCCAGCTGTTAATCCATTCTTTTATACACGGTTAAAAGCAAAACTTGAAAATAAGGAGTCGGAATCAAAACAGGTGTTTTGGAAGCCTGTTTTGGTTCGGGTTTTACAACCTGCGATATTTTCAATTTTATTGATGATTGGAATTTATGCAGGCATAAAAATCGGCCAGCCAGCTCCGGCACAATCGATAAACATTAGCGCTGCCAACATTGACATAATTTCTTTTTTAAACGAAATGGATTCTGAATCTATTGAAGGATTTTTAATGGAATAAATCATGGTAAATAGAAATACATATCGAATTTTAATTTGGGTGATTCTTGTATTGCTGGCAACCAACCTGTCAATGGGCATTTCGTTCCTTTATCATAAACAACAGGACAATAAGTTTATGGAGCAATTGGAAGAGGCAGCCATTGAAGTACCCTCGGAAAGACGTACCCGATTTTTCAGGGATCAACTAAATTTAGGTCGCGATCAAATAGATATTTTCAGAGAACTAAACCGAGAATTTAACCGAACTGCATGGCAAATTACTCACCAACTTGAAACGCTTAGGAGTGAGATGGTCAGAGAGTTGGGGAACGAAAACCCTCGCCAAAAAACACTCAATTCAATCACGAGAAATATTGGCGAATTACATACCAAACTGAAAAGTGAGACTATTAAATATTATTTGCAAATGAAAGAAGTGTGCAACGAAGAACAGCAAATAAAATTGAACGAAATTTTTATATCGATGTTGAAAAAAAATGAAGATGTTTCACTTCCCGGATTTGGGAGGGGTAACAGAAATTAATTATATATCAATTAAAATTTAATACAATGAAATCAAAATTTTTCACAAAGCTGGCTCTGGTAATGGTTACTGTGGCAGCCGTAACATCTGCATCTTTTGCCCAACGAGGGATTAATGCAAATCGTATGATAAACAATCAGGTTGTGTCAACCCAGCCTACTTGTATCGACCAAATTAGTGATTTAACCGACAAGCAGATAACAAAAATAACGGCACTGGAAGAAAAGCATCAGGCTGCGATGGACCAATTTCGAACTCAACGTCGCTCAACATTCGATGCTATTGAAAAAAATAATATTCGTGGAAAAATGTTGGCAGTTGTTGAGTCTCATCAAAACGAAGTAAAATCCTTACTAACTGAAGAACAACAAAAACAGTACAATTTATTACATACATACGCAAACCCAAATTATGCACAGGGAGGACAGTTTTATGGAGCCGGATCAGGAAATAATCGGGCCTTTCTTCGTGGTTGTGCCCGCGGGAATGGTTCTAACTTTGCCGGCAGGGGGTATAACCAAAATTTTGCACCGAGACAAGGATATTATGGAGTAAACGTTAGAAGAGGTGCAGGAAGAAATACAGTTGCTTATGGCCGTGGATACCGAGCGGGAGCTAGAGGAAATGTTGATGTTGCCAGTTATGGTCAGGGTGTAGGGAGAAATGCGACATTCGGTCGTGGATACAATATTCAACCGAACACAACTCAAGACTCAATAAATAATTCGAAAGAAAATTAATTTTAATAATTACTTCAGAAGAATTAATTATAAGAACCTGCGTAAAAGAAATTTACACAGGTTTATTTTATGACTGTTAAGTTTGTTTTAAAAGATCCCGGGGTTAAACTCCGGGATTTTTTTGTTAAAAAAAGTGAATGTCCGCAAGTTCAACAAAAAGGCTGTGTCAAACTATCAAACAGAAATAGTAATAAACAATTAAAATTTTAAAAACATGAAAACAAAAAGATTAGTAACAATTTTGGCAGTTGCAGGAATAGCATTCTTATTTACTTCTTGTTCAGAAACATTAAATAACGTAGAAGATGCTATTGCATTTGAGGAGGCAGATAAAAGTGCAGAATCGGTTTTAGCACCCTGCGACAGTTGTACTTTTACGGGTTCGTTAACAGAAGCAGAAATTGAGGGTTTAATGGAAATGCGTGAAGAAGAAAAACTGGCGCAAGATGTTTATACTACTTTGTATGGTATTTACGGACACATCGTTTTTAGTAATATTGCAAAAAGCGAAAGCGCCCACACAAGTGCTGTTTTGCATTTAATGGATGGTTATGGATTAGAGGATCCTGCACTTACAAGTGTTGGAGAATTTAGCAATCCGCTGTTTGCCGATTTGTATAAACAACTTACAGACGCTGGGAAAGTAAATCTTGTTGAAGCGCTTAAAGTTGGTGCATTTATCGAAGAATATGATATTGCCGATTTAAGAAGACTT
>CAYZBC010000170.1:0-10898 GCA_964476535.1 uncultured Maribellus sp. | reverse complement strand
TTTTTATCCTGATGGTACTTCTCATCACACCGGTCTGGAAACTTACGATTCAGGTATTGAAGTACCAACTGCCGACGGAGGATTGATACGTATTTCTCCAGAAGGTGGATTAGAGATAAACGGCCCCGATGGAATACCCGTTCACCATCAGAATACAGACGGAACCTCTTATCATGCTGGTGATGAAGTATTTCATGGTAACATACTTATTGAGACCCCGGATCAGGCCGGAGGCAGTACATTGATTCAAGGAGGAGTAGTTCAATGTGAATTGCTGATAGCCGGTCAAAAAGATTTCCGCATAGATCATCCATTGGATCCTTCGAACAAATATTTATATCATGCCAGCCTAGAGTCAAATGAAATGGCGAATATTTACAATGGAAATATAAAACTCGACAAAAATGGAACAGGGGAAGTAGAATTGCCGGATTGGTTTGATGCTTTAAATGAAAACTTTAGATACCAACTTACACCGGTTGGTGCTCCCGGACCAAATTTATATGTAGCAAGTGAAGTTAATAACAATCAATTCAAAATTGCTGGGGGAACTGCCGGAATGAAAGTGTCGTGGCAGGTAATTGGAACACGAAAAGATAGTTATGCAATTGAGAATCCTTTGCAAGTTGAAACATTTAAAGAATCAACAAAATTATCTTCAAATTCTGGTATTAAATAATATTAAAAATCAGAATCATGAATAGAAAAATAATTCTAATACTAGTATTAAGCGTATTATTTGGAACTGCTTTCGGGCAGTTCCAGGTTCCGCTATATGCTCCGGGAAATACAGGGGGAAAGTCAATAAATGATGTTTATTCTTTGCTTTCCGTTACCGGACAAAATGCGATTGGAATAACTTCTGATGCAAATAATAAAGTTTATCTTGGACTTCTTGCTCCTGTGAAATATGTGCTTACCGATGCTCACGAGACCAATCTTGGATTTACACAATTATTTCAGAATTTCCCAAATCCATATAAAACGCAAACTACAATCCCTTTCGAAATTTCGAAGAATATGAAAGTAAAATTAACTGTTTTCGATATTTTAGGCCAACCAGTTGCTATACTTGTTGATCAGGAACTACCCCCAGGAAAACATTTTATAAATTTTGATTCGAAAAAAATTAAACCCGGCCTGTTCTTATATCAGCTCGAAGTTGGTAACTTTCGTGCTATAAAAACGATGGTATTAACAAAATGAAAATGAAAGAAGAAGTAAAATTCAATAAGTATTAAAAGGTTTTTTGTTGAATACTAATAAATTTCTGTACTTTTAGTAAAACTTTTAAAACTTATAAATATGGATGGAAAAACAAAAGCAATTGTAGCACACATTTTTTGGATTGGTTGGATTATTTCACTGATTGTTAATATGAATGACAAAGATGAATTGGCTAGTTTTTATATACGTCAATTGTTAGGAATTTATCTGTTTAGTCTCTTGGTTAGCTTTATTCCCATTGATATTATACAATATATTGGTTGGATTGCGACGTTGGTTTTTTGGATATTAAGTTTCATTAGTTCAATTCAGGGAGAAAAGAAAGAGGTTCCGTTTGTAGGGCAGTACTTTCAGGAGTGGTTTAAATCAATTTAGAAATAATTTTAAAATATAAAAAAAGACAGGCAAATAACCTGTCTTTTTTTATAATATATTTTTGGTCCTTTTATGGGTGTTTTTCTCCATTTTTTCTTTGGTCCCGGTATTTCTTCATCATGTACATTCTGAAATCGTTTTCAGTCTTATAAAGTTTTAGTACCTTTTGGGGTGGTAAAATTTCAAGAAATTCTACGTTATATTTGGCAACCAGCGTTCCTTCTTTTTGCATACTCCCAGCATAATCTTTTGTTAATTTAATTACTTGTTTTTCTGAAAGAGATTCTTCTGCTTCACTCACCTTGGTTTCCATATTGCGTCTTGCCTTTTGAGCTTCCCATCTTTCTTTTTCCATTTGATTATATACCGGCCAAAACTTTTCTGCTTCAGTTGGAGATAATTCTAAATTCAAAGTAAGAAAAGATATTTTCTCCGAACGATATTTTTCCCTTCGTTCTTCATGCGAATCCTTTTGTGCACTCACATTCAATTGAAAAAGGAGTAAAAGGCTGATTGTAAATAAAAATATAATTTGTTTCATGGTATATTTAATAAGTAGTTGCTAAATAAATATCGTATTCAGAAACGTTAGTGTTTACATAGCTAATTAAATCTTCGTCGCTGAACGTAATAGAATTAGAAGGCTCATCCAGTAACGCGTAAAATGAGTTTTCATCCATTCCTTCAAGAATACTCATGTAATCCATTTCGTTTACATCTACTTCGACATTACTTGCCACCTGATTGGGCATAAATGTTTTAAGTGGCCAGTAAACAAGCATAAAAATTAAAGCAAAACTGGCAGCTAATCCAAGTGCTGGTTTTAAGAAACGAATTATTTTATTTTGTTGTTTGGGAACAATCCCTTTTTCTGCTTCCAGCTTCATTTGAAGTCGTGCAGAAAAATCATCAAAATAATTATCCGGAGTCCTAAAAGGATATTCCTTTTTTAATTTTGACAATTCAGGCGCGATATTTTTAAACTCATCCATTTTTCCCGTTTTTGTTTTGACTTTATCCATAGAAAAAGGTTTAATATTAAACCGCTAATCTGTGTTTTTTAAGTATCCTTCTACTTTTTTTACTGCATGATGAAATGAAGCTTTCAACGCACCAACCGAAGTATCGAGTACTTTCGACATTTCCTCGTATTTCATCTCATCAAAATATTTCATATTAAAAACCAATCGTTGTTTTTCCGGCAAACGTATAATTGCTTCCTGCAATTTCAACTGAATTTCATCTCCTTCGAAATAAGGATCAGACGTTAAATTGTTCATTAAATATTCGCTTACCTCGTTCATCGGCATAAAATGGCGCCTTTTGTTCGAATTAAGAAAAGTAAGCGATTCGTTTGTTGCAATACGGTACAGCCAGGTAAAAAGGCTGGACTCTTCGCGAAAATTGTCGATATTTTTCCAAACTTTTATGAAGGTATTTTGCAGTATATCATCTGCATCTTCGTGATTTACAACGATTTTTCGGACGTGCCAATACAACCGCTCCTGGTATTTATTTACCAACGTTTGAAAAGCAAGATCTCTCGTGCTCTCTTGCTTTAGATTGGCAATTAAATCGCGATCGTCATTCTCCATAAATATAAATTTACATTAAGACCTTGTAAGTGACAAAAGGTT
This sequence comes from uncultured Maribellus sp., assembly GCA_964476535.1. GTDB lineage: Bacteria > Bacteroidota > Bacteroidia > Bacteroidales > Prolixibacteraceae > Draconibacterium. Next base: position 7,659 of record CAYZBC010000170.1, on the reverse strand, counting down.
TAAAGAATATAGTGTTCCATATTCTTCAACCCATAATTTTATCGGTTATGTATGCTTAAACAATAGCAAATCATTTAAAAACTAAATTCTAAAACTCAAGCCCTCTTCTTTTAATTTGTTGTAAACATCGCTATCGAATGTATAAATTTTTGCGGCACGGTGAGCTACGTTTGTTTGTTTTTCATTGGTATCAATAAGTAATCCTAAATTTTGATTTTTTTTTCTAAAATTTCTAGTATCCAGTTTTTTATCCAAAATAACTTCATAAAGAGTTTGGAACTGAGTAAGTGTAAATTTTTCTGGTAACATGTGAAATCCAATCGGATAATACTGAACCTCTTCACGCAATTTTTTTAAGGATTTTTGAATGATCTCTTTTACATCAAAAATCACTTCGGGTAGATCGTCAATGTCAAACCATTTAACCGCTTTTGCCAAAGGTGAAAATTTTAAATCGTGATAATCAGGATTTATTAGCGCATAATAAGCAACCGTTAAAACACGAAAATGGGGAACTCGTTTGGTTGCTCCAAATGTTTGCACCTGTTTTAAGTAAATATCGTCGATACCAGTTGTGATCTGCAAAATTTTCTTTGCATAACCATCCAGATCTTCTTCAGCAGGTAAATGAGTTCCAATCAATCCCCAAAAACGATCAGACTCCAAAGCAGGGTTATTTTTTAGAATATCTACAATTTGTAAATATTCTTCATTATTTGAAAGGAATTTTTTAAGCAAATCTGGGTCGGCCTGCCACAGCAATACTTTTAATTTATTATTGTTAAATCCAAAAACCACACAATCTACTGATAGACTTTTTAGTATCATCAATTTTATTTAATTTTTTAAAGATAGAAATTGATGCTATTAATTTGATCTTTTTCCCAATTATTTTGTACAACCAACAATATGTATTTTCTATTTTTTAAATAACACCAAATTTCCCATTAAAAGAAGAGTCGTAAATAATTAATTGAGAACTTTATTCGATGAGAATTTTTGGAGCCCGAAAATACAGTTCATTTATTTGATTTTGAAATAACAATAATATTTACAACGTTTTTTGTACTTTGGGAGCAAATTTTTGGAATGAAAACTTTGAATCTTTTCTTATCATTTCTTTTATTATTGATTCTTATTTCTTGCAAAACTCAGGAATCGAAAATAATAACTGTTACGGGAGAAATTTATGCCAGCGAAATTGGCAAAACTTTACATCACGAACATTTACTGGTCGATTTTATTGGTGCCGACAGTACTGGTTATCATCGATGGAACAAAAACGAAGTGGTTGAAAAAGTACTCCCCTATTTACTCGAAATTAAAAAATTAGGATACAAAACTTTGGTTGAATGTACTCCGGCATATTTGGGGCGCGACCCGGAATTATTAAAAGTACTCACGAAAAAATCAGGCGTTCATATTATTACAAACACAGGTTATTACAGCGCGGTTGGTGCAAAATTTATTCCTCAACATGGTTTTACTGAAACTGCTGAAGAATTGGCACAACGCTGGATTGATGAAGCAAAAAACGGTATTGAAGGAAGCAGCGTTTACCCCGGATTTATTAAAATTGCTGTGGAAAGAAAACCATTGGAAGAAATAAACAGAAAAGTAGTTGAAGCAGCAGCAATCACACACAAAGAAACAGGATTGGTTATTATGTCACACACCGGATTGGCAGTTCCGGCTTATCAACAATTAGAAATTTTAAAAAAATACGGAATTCATCCTTCGGCATTTATCTGGACCCATGCACACAACGAACAGGATTTTAACCAACACATTGAGGCAGCAAAAATGGGAACCTGGATTGCCTTCGATAATTTTAAACCCGACCGTTTGAAAAGATACGTTGAATTTGCCCTTTTAATGAAAAAAGAAGGACTGCTAAATAAAGTTATGTTTTCGCACGATGCAGGCTGGTACAAACCCGACGAACCCAATGGTGGCATATTTCGTGGGTTTACTGAAATTGAAGAATTCCTGATTCCGGCTTTGGAAAAAAATGGATTGTCTCAACACGATATTTACCAGCTTTTTGTTGCAAATCCAGCCGAAGCATTCAAAATTAAAAAACGATTAATCCAAAGTTAAACTTCAACTAAAATGAAACGTGCATGATAAAATTATTGACACAAACGATTACTATAAAAATCATGCGAGTTCGATCTTATACCATAACAGATAAACAATTTTAATAAGATGAAAATTCTAAAAACTCTAATTCTTTTTGTAGCAGCACTATTTTTATTAAACCCGGTCTTTTCCCAGGGAGTAATTGAAGCTGGTGATCCGCCAAGCAATAGCGATATTCCAAGCTTTTTCAAATCAAAATTATCTGATATTGAATCAGAAATTAGTCAATTAAAATTAGGAAAAGTAAAAACGGTTGCAACTTCGCCAACAGGGTTACCAGTTTACGCAGTTTATTATGGCGAAAAAGAGGATTTAAAATCGCAGGCAAATTACAACTCAGCAGTTGCAGCCCAAAATCCTGTCTATTATGCAAAAAAGGACAGAACAACTAAACCAGTAGTTTTTTTCGTGGGGCCGGTTCATGGACAGGAAGTTGAAGGAATGGTTGGATTGGTAAATCTCATACACATTGCAGAAACGGGAAAAGATTACCGGGAAAAAGACTGGTCATCACTTAAAAATAAAATTGAAAAATGCAGAACCATAATAATACCTTGTGGAAATCCCGACGGTCGGAAACGATGCCCTTACGATAGTTTTGTTGGACTTCCGACGAAAATAATGACAAAGTATGGACAAGGCACCCGAAAAGATGGGACATTTTGGGGTTGGCCGGGAGCAAAATCTGTGCACCCTATGAATGGCGATGTTGCCATCTTGGGCGCATATTTTAACGACGACGGAATTAATATAATGCAAGATGAATATTTCTCGCCAATGGCAAAGGAAACTTCAGCTATTTTGGAAATAGCTCGAGATGAGGCGCCTGACATTACGGTTTCGTTGCATTCGCACGAAAACAGCCCGATTATTTTACAACCTGCGTACACAGCAATGTTTATGAAAACCAGAGTTCACGATCTTGCTTTAAGATTAAACAAACGTTACCAGGATGAAGAATTGGCTCACTGGCAGAAAGATTGGTTTTGGACACCAAAAGCCGACGATGAAGAATTTCCACCAAAAACTACATTCAATCTTATTGGAGCACTTCACCACATTTCAGGAACCATGCCATTTACGTTCGAATGCAGCCACGGTTCAGTATCTGAAAACAAACCAGATCCTATTGTGAGTTATGGCGATATTTTAGATATTCAACTTATTTTATACGACGAAATGTTTGACTATATCTTGGAAAACCGATTAATTTGGAAATAAGAAAACACTCACGTATTTTCTTTCAAAATCCCATTGTTACCATCAATTTATCAAGTTCTCTCCATTTTTTCCCCTTGCTAAAAACAGCTGCTTTCTCAGGTGGAATATTATCGATTAAAACCTGATACATCCCCAACCGTTTTATGCGCTTTTTCAGAATTGCGTTTTGTTTATTTTCTTCTGCAATCATACCGGCGTACAAAACATTCAGCCAAATTTCCATCTCCAAAGAATCAGACTTATAATTTTTACTTAATGCCGAAATTAATTTAAAAACATTCGGATCTATACTTTTTGTGGTTCGATTATAAATTACAACAAAGTCATCATAAATTTTTTGATGTCCGTAAGTTTCTCCAAAAATGTTTAATCTGGAGAAATAATGTGCATCGGTGGGTGCAAAACGTTCCCCACCTGGTTTCGTAACAAAAACACACCATTCATCAAAACAACCCGAATCGAATTCGATGTATCCACCGTTACCGAAATTATTTATTTTTTGAGGCATAATTTAAGCTATTTAGTACTACATAAAAAAACTACCTTTTAACGAGTAAAACCACATTCTCGACATGATGTGTTTGTGGAAACATGTCAACCGGTTGAACTTTTTTAACCTGATACATATCATCCATTAAAGCCAAATCGCGAGCCTGAGTCGCTGGGTTACAACTTACATATACAATTTTAGCCGGACCGATTTTCAATATTGTTTGTATAACATCCGCATGCATTCCTGCTCTTGGAGGGTCGGTTATAATTACATCGGGCTGCCCATTTTGTTGAACAAAATTATCATTCAACACTAATTTCATATCACCCGCGTAAAACAGAGTATTGTCAATATTATTTAGCAAAGAATTTTCCTTCGCATCTTGAATCGCTTCCGGAACATATTCAATCCCTACAACCTTTTTTGCTTTTTTCGCTACAAAATTTGCAATTGTACCGGTACCGGTATATAAATCGTAAACCGTTTCAGAACCATTTAATTCTGCAAAATCGCGGGCTATTTTATATAAATGATATGCTTGTTCAGAATTTGTTTGGTAAAAGCTTTTGGGACCAATCTTAAAATTCAGCCCTTCCATTTCTTCCAAAATATACTCTTTCCCATAAAACAGTTCAACTTTCTGATCGGTAATTGTATCGTTTCCTTTGGTATTTATAACATATAATAACGATGTAATTTCCGGAAATTCATTTTTCACCGCTTCCAATAAATTAATTCTCGCTAATTCATCCTCTTTAAAAAAAGATAAAATTACCATTGTCTCTCCATTGGAACTCGTTCTGATAATCAAAGTCCGCAAAAAACCAAGTTGCAAACGAATATCAAAAAAATCCAAATTATTATCAGTGGCGTATTTATATATAAAATTTCGGATGTTGTTAGAAGGATCGGGTTGCAACCAGCATTTATTAATTAAAACAATTTTATCGAATAATCCGGGTACATGAAAACCAAGCGCATTTATGTCTTTTATTTCAGAATCGCTTCCAATTTCTTCGAAGGAAAGCCAGCGCTTATTAGAAAACGAATATTCCATTTTATTCCGATAAAATGTATCTTTTGCAGAACCTAAAATTGGATTTATTACAGGAAGTTCAATTTTACCGATTCGCTTTAACTGTGCTTCAACCTGATTTTGCTTGTAGAAAAGTTGCTTTTTATATGGAAGAAGCTGCCATTTGCAACCTCCGCAAACTCCAAAGTGCTCGCAAAAAGGTTCAGTTCTGTCTTTTGAGTACTCTAAAAAATTAGTAACAATAGCTTCTTGGTACTTTTTACGTTTTTTTATCACCTGCAAATCAACCACATCGCCAGGTACTGCATACTTAGTAAACACAACCATTTCTCCCACACGAGCTAAAGCTTTTCCCTCAGCACCAATATTTTCTACCGTAACACCTTCATACAAAGGCTTTTTCTTATTTCTTGCCACACCAATTATTTTTGACAAATATAGCTTTTAAATAAAAACAAACAGCTATTCATCCGTTTTCATCATTCCCAATAATATTCAATTTTTCCCATCTTGGGAAAACAGACCCATTGTTCACTAATTTAACCATTTTTTACCCAAAATGACTTTTATGTAAAGATGCTGATCACTATCTTTGCTCTTGATTTAATGGTTGGTTTTATTTTCAAAAGAATAGAACTTATAAGGGGAAAGCATCTTCTGTATTTATGATTGGTTTTGTGTTTAGGGGTTTGTAAATCATCAGTCATCTTCAAAAAGCGTCCATAGAGCTTTCCCCTTCCTTCTTTTTTACCCGCAAGGGTAATTTTTTTGCCTTAAACTTTCAAAATTCATTCCTATTTAATCACTATCTTTGCGCACTTTCATTGAATTTTTATGATTTCATTAGATAAGATAAATTTAAGTTTTGGCGGCTTTGAACTATTCAAAGAGATAAGTTTTTTGATTAATCCGAAAGACCGAATTGGATTAATTGGAAAAAACGGAGCAGGCAAAACAACTCTGCTCAAGATTATTACCGGTAAAGAGAATCCGACATCTGGCAACGTCGGTATTCCGAAGGATTGTACCATTGGCTACCTACCTCAACAAATGCGCATTAAAGATACCCGCACATTAAAAAAAGAAACAGAGCAGGCTTTTAGCGAATTACTTCAACTCGCAAAAAAAATAGCACAAGTTAATTCAGTGATTACTGAGAGCGAAGATTATCATTCAGAAGAATATTTAAAAAATTTGGATTATATAACCGAATTAAATGAAAGGTATAACTTGCTTGGCGGAGACAATTATGAAGCCGAACTTGAAAAGACACTTTTAGGACTTGGTTTTGAACGGAGTGATTTTACACGTCACACTTCTGAATTTAGCGGTGGTTGGCGAATGCGCGTTGAACTTGCCAAACTCCTATTGCAAAAGCCTGATGTTTTTTTACTGGATGAACCAACCAACCATTTAGACATTGAATCAATTCAATGGCTCGAAGATTTCCTTAAAAATTATCGGGGTGCAGTTGTTTTGGTTTCGCACGATAAAACATTTCTGAATGCTGTTTGTAACCGAACAATAGAAATTTCGCTGGGAAAAACTACCGACCAGAAAATGAATTATTCCAAATTTATTACCTGGCAGGAAGAACAACGCGAAATTCAATTAGCTGCATATCGGAATCAGCAAAAAATGATTGAAGATACCGAAAAATTTATTTCTCGGTTTAGATATCAAGCAACTAAAGCAGTTCAAGTACAATCCAGAATAAAACAGCTCGATAAATTAGATAGATTAGAAATTGAAGAAGTTGATAAATCGGCACTGAAGATTAATTTTCCCCCGGCACCGCGTTCAGGGAGAGTTATTGTTTTGGCTGAATCAATAAGTAAGTCGTATAACAACCTTTTAGTTTTAAAAGACATTGACCTTAAGATTGAAAATGGAGAGAAAGTAGCATTTGTTGGAAGAAATGGTGAAGGAAAAACCACACTCTCCAGAATTATAATGAACGAGCTAAAACATGAAGGAAAATTGACTTTGGGGCACAATGTAAAAATTGGATATTTCGCCCAAAATCAAGCCCAATTACTCAATGAAAATCTCACTGTTTTTGAAACCATAGACGAAATTGCAGTTGGCGAAATCCGGACTAAAATTCGGGATATTTTAGCCGCCTTCCTTTTTCGTGGCGAAGACATTGATAAAAAAGTTAAAGTTTTAAGTGGAGGTGAAAAGTCGAGATTAGCAATGATTCGATTGATGCTCGAACCTGTTAACTTTTTAATTCTTGATGAACCAACAAACCATTTGGATATGCGTTCGAAAGAAATTCTAAAAAATGCTTTGATTAATTTCGACGGAACCGTAATTGTAGTTTCGCACGACCGTGATTTTTTAGATGGGCTGGTAAATTGTATTTATGAATTCAGAAATAAAAAAGCCAAACAACATTTGGGTGGAATTTTTGATTTTCTGGAACGAAAAAAAATAGATTCATTAAGAGAAATAGAGGTAAAAAAAGAAAATAATGCTATTCGTGAGAGAAAGCCAACTGGAAAGGTTTCAAGCGACACCTTAAATTTCCAACAGAAAAAAGATATCAGCAGAAATATATCGAGGTTGGGAAAATTAATAGTTAAAACAGAAGAGAAGATTGCAACAATTGAGAATAAAATTGAAAAAATGGACGAACTTTTGTCTTCTGCTAAAACGATTGATGACTCCTCGGTTTTTAGCAAATACGACGAACTGAAAGAATTATTAAGCCAGACAATGGAAAGCTGGGAAACTCAGCACGAAGAATTAGAAAATTGGATAA
>CAYZBC010000169.1:0-10944 GCA_964476535.1 uncultured Maribellus sp. | reverse complement strand
CAGTTGGCAGGGAAGAATGCAATCTGTTGGAGAAAGTCGAAGTTGACAGTCTCAGCATTCAGGGAAGAAAGAACTCAGTCTCAGTATTCAGGTTAGAAAGACTTCGCGGTTTTCCGTGTCTTCTCCGTATTCGCTGCGGTTAAAAAAATGTTAGAAGTCGGAAGAAAATCGCGTTTGTAATATGAAAAATAAAGCCAATAGGTTTAAAGGCTAGAAGGAAAATTCAAGACACAAAAACCAAGACTGTAAATAGAGAATGCAAATGACTCTAAACACAAAATAAGCTCAAAGTGCAGAAGCTCGTAGCGCAATCTACCTACCACAGTCATCCTCGTTTTGTGTGATTCTTCAGCTGATGGATCATGTTCGTTTTAACGTTTCTATTCTGCGCGAAACAGTTCCCTTTTCACCAAAACGTATAATTCGGATAATGATGCCTGCAATCGCTCCGGGTTTGATGACCATTGTTGCTTTTTGAGCAATTTTTATGTCTCTGGCATTTATTAAAGCTTCAGCGTTTTTATGCGAGCTTGCCGAAATGGTTTTTGCAAATTTCCATGCACCGTTTCTGGCCAATTCCATACTAAAATCGATCAAAAAATCATCCGCTTTTTTCGTCCATTTTAAAATACGTTTTAACAAAGGCCAAATTTTAGCCAAATCGTTTTCAACCTCGATTACCAGCGACGATAATATCTCGTTTATTTTATTAAAGTCGTTTTTCAAATGGTCGATGTTGGTGTTTCCAGAAATTTGTGCAGCTGCAATTCCCAAATCTAAATTTATATGCGCATTCATTCCCAACAATAAATGCTGCAATACAATTAACCAGTTTTCGGTCGCCCTGTCGAATGTAATTTTCCACGATTGTGTACACTCTTTTTTGTTTTGCCAATTGTAATAGGCATCTAAATATCTTTTAGCAAAAATTACATCCAGTTTGTCCATTCGCGGGCCGTCATCAAAAAAATTGTTTTCAATTCCCTCTTTTACCTTTTGGGTTACTTTGTGATATAAAGCTGCAAAATATCCCATAGCACTGTTCCTCTTTTCAGATTCAATAATTATATCTTCAAGTATGGCCAGTACTTCATCAATAGAATTTATTTCATTCGACTTTTGCATCCCATTAAAGTTTATTGTTTGCAATGATCTTTATCTACCTATTGACGTTTAAGTTCCCCATATTGTTTTGTAGCTTGAGGGCAAGAGACAAGAATCAAGTTGAAGAAAGTCGCAGTGGGCAGTCTCAGTAGAAAATGGGAGAAGGGCTTTGCGGTTCTCAGCGGTTATTCTTTATGTTTTGTTTTCTTATTCCTGCAACTTGTTTAGTCATTTGCTTGCCATACAGGGCTGCCTTATCAGGAGGATTTTACTCTTTGTCTTGAAACAAAGAGTAAACAGAAAATTCAAGAAAAAAATAAGCTGAACGCGCTGCGCTTGTTCTGGCCCACATTTTTTTCTGTCCATCGCGCTTTTCTAATTAACTGGAGCGGTTTGTTATTGTTTGTTCTATCTATGTGGCTCTTTCTTTGCAATTAAAAAACTGGGAGACCGAAGTCGGGAGTTGGAAGTGAGGTGAAAGTCTCAGTTGGCAGTCTCAGTATTCAGGAAAGAAAGTGAACAATTGAAGAAAATCTCAGTTGGAAAAAAGGATCAAGGAGTCATTGCAAGGAAATAAGCATGAAGCATGTGGTTCAAGGCAAGTGGCTTCAAAAAAGCCAGAAGGCATAAAATTCTATTCTTTTGCTATTCCGATGATTCCGAATTATAAATTACCGGCATTTGCCCTTCCCATTGGTTCCATGTTTTGTTATCGCAAATCAGATCGGCCATAAAGTGGGCTACGTTTATTCTACTGGTTTTCCCCGCATTAAAAATGGCACTTCTGGTAGGTGAAGGATGCACAGTATATGGACTTACCTTTTTTTCGTCGATCAATCCGTCGGGACGAACCGCAGTCCATACCACAAACTTATTTTTTTTACCAATATGTGTTCTCAGATAATCCGCTGCCTGTTCATTGTCGACATGCGGTGGCAACAACAAACGAATAAGAGCAATCACACTTTTTTGAGCAAAGGATATTAGCTCCTGCAAATCGCGGTTACGGTTTCCGGTTGTATTCATTAACACATACTTAATTGGTTTTTCGGGCTTGTTTGCCTCTATGGCCGAACATAGGCGTCGGGTAGCATCTGTTACTAATCTGCGCGGGTGACCAAACATACCCTTGAAAGTCAGGTTGTGTCCCAGACATGAAACTACTGCCTCGCACCCCTGCACATGCCGGGATAACTCTTCATCAGTGAGTTCCAATACACTGGCAGCAATCACTTCGATATCTTTACGATTAATAAATTTAGGGAACTTTCCCGGTGATCGCAGCATCGCCTTCACTTTGCGACCACTGTTTAACAATTGCTCTACCACTAACCGTCCGGTTGCTCCGCTCGCTCCAACTAAAAGTATTGTCATGTCTTTAATTCTTCACTTCAATACTTACAACAAGAGTTTGGCAATGTTGTTTAGATAAAAATAGGGTAATCTGATACTTGTTGCGAATTACTTTTTTGCGTACATCGGCCATTGAAGTTTCGGGTTTAAGATTAGGGGATTAATCTTAAAATCCCTTGGTTCTATGATTTAAAACTTGACTTTGGATTCAAATAGTATAAGATGAATTGCTATAAGAAAATCGTTGTTTTATCGGAAAAACTCTCCATAATCATTCTCCTGTGTATCAAAATGTTTTTTGTTATGACTCGTTTCATCTATATTTGTTGAAAATCAGATTCTAATGATTCAATTAAAAGACAAAACGCGAAGTATTTTACTTGTAATTGGTTTCTTATTTATTATTTTTTTGCTCTGGTATTTTAGCGCCATTGTTACTTACATTCTAATTTCTGTTGTTCTTGCGTTTATTGGAAAACCATTGGTTCGTTGGATTACATTAGTAAAATATAAAAGATTCAAAATACCAAAAGGATTTGCTGCCTTTATAACATTAATCACGCTTTGGGTTGTATTTATCTCCTTTTTCCGGTTTATAATTCCATTACTTATCAAACAACTCGACACTCTTTCTAATATAGACTTTATGGTGGTAATAAACTCTATAGAAGAACCGGCTGGACAACTTTTGCATTTCTTCGGGAAAGACCCAGTTATTTTTGAAAACCAAACGTTTACCGAAGTTATTACCCAAAGTATTGCCGACAAAATAGACTTTTCACAACTCTCCGATTTGTTTTCGGTTATCGCAGGAACAATTGGCGAGCTGTTAATTGCATTTTTTTCCGTTTCATTTATAACTTTTTTCTTTTTGAAAGAAGAAAATATGTTTCGCGAAGTAATTATTCTTCTGGTTCCAACAAATTACGAAACCAAAGTAAAACACATTTTAGATTCCATTTCGAACCTGTTAAGAAGATACTTTGTGGGTTTAATTTTTGAAGTATTTATGGTAATGGTACTTGTCTCGCTGGGTCTTACCATTGTCGGAATTGAATTTAGTAATGCAGTTGTAATTGGCCTGTTTTGTGGAATGTTTAATGTAATTCCGTATCTGGGACCTTGGATGGGAGCCGCCGTTGGATTAATAATTGGAGCAGCATTAAATATTGATGCCGATTTTATGAGTCATACTTTACCACTATTAGGTTTTATGGTACTTGTATTTGGCTCAGTACAAATTATTGATAACATTTTGTTTCAGCCACTAATTTATTCAAGTAGTGTAAAAGCACATCCTCTCGAAATATTTTTGGTGATTCTGGCAGCGGGAAGTTTGGCCGGTATTTTAGGGATGATTTTAGCCATTCCTGTTTATACTATTTTAAGGGTAATTGCAAAAGAGTTTTTCGACAACATGAAAATTGTTAAAAAGCTCACAGAAAAGATGAAAGAAGAAAATAGCTAAATTCTTGAAGATTCGCTAAGTAAGGGAGAGAACTTCTCCCAAAATTAGTACGATTCTTTTTTTTAATATTTTTTTCGTTAAATTTAAAAAACCTTTCGGTGTATTTTTGTGTTAAAAGTTATGGCATACTAAAAATGTCTTTGTTTTACGACTAAACTAAACAGAATGAGTGACTATCTCTTAAAGTGGGAAAATAAAAATAAAGTGTCCTTTATTATTTTCCTGCTGGTTTTATTTTGCTGTTTTACAATTTCAAAAAAATCATATTCAGAGTCTGCAGAGTCAGTCGTTTCTGAAGGTCATTCGCATGAAGACATTAATCGTGGCAAACGGTTTTTTATGGGATTATTACCCTTTAAAAGTAAAGATCAGTCTTGCGTTTCTTGTCACATTATTAAACAAGTAGATACACTAAACTGGAATCCATCGGCAATGGCAATTGCCATGAAATATGCCGACAAAGATTTTGCTGCTTTTCAACAAGTTGTAATGCAACCCACCGGTATAAAAATGGAAGCCTCGCACCAAAATTTCGATATCGGTGAAGAGGATTTAAGGACTGTAAAAGTTTATTTAAATGATTTAGCTCATTCGGGAGTTGACCCGGCAAAACCAACCTACTATAATTTAATCCTCTTTTTGTTTTTAGGATTACTAATTACCTGGGGAGTTGTTGAGCTCATTTTTCTTCACAAAATAAAACTAAAATTTATCCCACTAATAATTATTATTGGTGCATTTGGCATTCAGGTGCGGATGATTGTTACCGATGCAATTAAATTAGGACGCCAGGAAAGTTACGCGCCCGACCAGCCCATAAAATTTTCGCACAAAGTGCACGCCGGAGACAATGGGATCGATTGTATGTATTGCCACACCACAGTTGAACAAGGTAAATCAGCAGGAATTCCGGCAGCCAATCTTTGTATGAATTGCCATGTTTTAATACGCGAAGGAACAAACAGTGGTAAATTCGAGATTGCCAAAGTTGTTAATGCCGCAGAAACTGGAACACCAATAGAATGGAACCGAATTCATAATTTACCCGACCATGTGTTTTTTAATCATGCAGTGCATGTGGGTTCTGGAAAATTAGATTGTGCTCAATGTCACGGCGCAGTCGAAGAGATGGATTTAATGGCACAACACAGTGACCTTTCAATGGGTTGGTGTATCAATTGCCACCGAGAAACTAAAGTAGATTTTGTTGAAAATAAATATTACGAGCATCATTTAAAATTACACGAAGATTTAAAAGCAGGAGTAATTGATTCCATTACCGCACAAGACATTGGAGCAAACGATTGTATGAGGTGCCACTATTAGTTTTGAGTTGAAGGTTGAAAGTTGAAGAACAAGAGTTTAAAGTTTGTAAAAATAGACCATGACAAAATATTGGAGAAGTATAGAGGAATTTAAAAATCCGGTTGAATTTAAAAAAAACGAAATTAAACTGGAACGGGATTCAAAACGTATTGGAAAAGGAACAGAATCTGATTCTTCGCGCCGCGATTTTCTGAAAAATTTTGGATTTACTATTGGAGCAGCCGTTGTTGTGGCAAGCTGTAAAAAACCAATTAATAAAGCGATTCCATATTTGGTGAAACCGGAAGAAGTTACTCCGGGAGTGGCAAATTATTATGCTTCAACTTATTTTGAGTCGAATGAATATTGTAGTGTTTTAGTAAAGGTGCGCGATGGACGACCCATTAAAATTGAAGGAAATAATCTTTCTTCCATTTCTCAGCAAGGAACTTCGGCACGTGTACAAGCATCAATTTTAGAATTGTATAACGATGCACGTTTTAAATCTCCTTTAAAAAGAGGCACTGCGGTTTCATGGGAAGAAGCGGACGAATACATCATCAAAAAAATTAACCAGTTAAAAGAAGAAAACAAAAAGTTGGTTGTGCTCACACAAACAATTATTTCTCCTTCAACTAAAAAAATAATTGAGCAATTTTTGGCTGTAAATCCAAATGCACAGTGGTTGCAATACGATGCTGTTTCAGCTTCCGGAATTTTAGAAGCCAACAAATTAAGTTTTGGTAAAGCTTTTATTCCCGATTATCGTTTCGAAAAAGCCAAAGTAATTGTGAGTTTTGGTGCCGATTTTTTGGGAACCTGGATTTCTCCGGTAGAATTTACAAAACAATATTCTGCCAGCAGAAAAGTGCTCGATAAAAATGATGAAATGAGTCGTCATTATCAGTTCGAAAGCGGAATGACTTTAACAGGTTCCAATGCCGATGTACGTTTTCCAATAAAACCATCGGAAGAAAAAACGATTCTTACCGCTTTGTACTACCAGCTTTTACAAGCAAATGGAATGGCAACAATTGCAGCGCCGGGAAGTCCGATTGACGTAAAAGATTTGGTCTCCGACTTGCTGGAAAACAAAGGAAAATCGCTCGTTATTTCCGGAAGCAACGATACAAATATTCAGGTTCTAATAAATGCCATTAATCACCTTTTGGGAAATTATGGTTCAACCATTCAATTCAATAAAACAATAAATACGCGCCAGGGAATTGATGAAGAATTTGAAACTTTTGTTTCGGAATTAAAAACAGGAGCAATAGCCGGAGTTTTATGCTGGGGCACAAATCCTGTTTACAATCACCCGGCCGGAGCTGAAATTAAAAAAGCAATTGAAGGATTGGAACTTTCAGTTTCATTCGCCGACAGAAACGACGAAACAACAAATGTTTGTCATTGGGTTTGTCCGGATACGCACTATTTAGAATCGTGGAACGATGCAGAACCAAAAGCAGGAGTTTTTAGTTTGTCGCAACCTACCATCTCAAAACTGTTTGATAGTCGTCAGGTTCAGGATTCGTTGGCAAAATGGAGCGGAGTATCAGAACCCAATTTTTATGAATTCATAAAAGCAAACTGGAAAGAAAATTTTATTGGATTACAATCCGAATTTTCTGATGCCCGAATTTTCTGGAACGATGTTTTACAAAAAGGAGTTTTTGAAACAAATTATATTTCTACAGAATTAACCTATTCTGAAAATGGATTGGGCGAAGCTGTTTCGCTTTCTAATTCAGCGCCAAAAGGATGGGAGGTTATCTTTTACGAAAGTGTTGCCATTGGAGATGGAAGTGTTGCAAATAATCCCTGGTTACAAGAATTACCCGACCCAATTGCAAAAATCAGTTGGGATAATTTCGCTGCTGTTCCGGTAAAATGGGCAGAAGAAAACGGAGTTGTAAACGAAAGTGTGATTACAATTAACGGAGTTGAATTACCCGTTTATGTTCAGCCCGGACAAGCAGCAGGTACAATTTCGGTGGCATTGGGATATGGACGCGAAATTGCAGGGAAAGTTGGAGATGGCGTCGGTCAAAACATGTTTGTTCTTTCTTCGATTGAAAGAGGGTCGAAAAAACTTTGGAATGCTGATGCCGATGTTCAAACTACAGAAAAAACATTTGAACTGGCACTTTCGCAAACACACCATTCAATGGAAGGTCGCCCGATTGTTCGCGAAACCACTTTCGACAAATGGCAACTTGACCCGGCTTCGGGAAATGAGTTGAAAAAGGAACACGAAAAACATGATGTTTCTTTGTATCCTGAGCCGGAATTTAAAGGTCACCATTGGGGAATGGCAGTTGATTTGTCATCATGCACAGGTTGTGGAAATTGTTCTGTTGCATGCCAGGCAGAAAATAATATTCAGGTTATCGGGAAAGAACAGGTTCGTAATCGCAGAATAATGCACTGGATTCGTATCGACAGATATTTTACAAATGATGCTGAAAATCCGGAAGTTTATCATCAGCCGGTAATGTGTCAGCATTGCGATAATGCACCTTGCGAAAATGTTTGTCCGGTTTCAGCAACTCCGCACAGCGATGAAGGGCTAAACCAAATGGCCTACAATCGTTGCGTAGGAACAAAATATTGTATAAACAATTGTCCGTACAAAGTGCGGCGCTTCAACTGGTTTCAATATGTAAACAACGATAAATTTGATTTTGCTTCGAACAGCGATTTGGGACGAATGGTTTTAAATCCTGATGTTACAGTTCGTTCGCGCGGAGTGGTTGAAAAATGTTCGTTCTGCGTACAACGTATTCAGGAGAAAAAAGCGGTTGCAAAAGTAGATGGCCGTAAATTGGAAGATGGAGAAATTCAACCGGCTTGTGTTCAGTCGTGTCCGGCAAATGCACTGGTTTTTGGCGATTTGGAAAATCCCGAAAGTAAAATTTCGAACTATTTTAAAAACGAGCGTAATTACCATTTGCTGGAAGAATTACACACTTTGCCATCGGTTGGATATTTAACGAAAGTAAGGAATAAAAAGAGTTGATAAAAAGTAATGAGATTTGAGTAGTGAGCAAAAATATAACTCCAAAACGTCGTGCTGAACTTGTTTCTGCATCTAATGAAAAAGATTCCGAATCCGTCAGCTGACAGATGGAAAGACGAAAAACCCCTTTAGGGGTTTGGGGTAAAAAAGAATAAGAAATAAAAAAGCTAAATAGCCTATGTATAATTCAGCGGTAAGGGGGAGATTAATAGAAGGCGATAAAAGTCTGGGTCAGATTTCGCAAGAGATTATTGCCCCGATTCATGCAAAAACGCCAATTTGGTGGTATGCAGCATTGTTGGTTAGTCTGGGAATGTTTGGTTTCGGATTGTATTGTAAATACATTACTGTCACCACAGGAATTGGAACATGGGGTGTAAACAATTCCGTTGCCTGGGGATGGGCAATCATTAATTTTGTTTGGTGGATTGGAATCGGACATGCCGGAACAGCTTTTTCCATTTTCCTTTTAATATTACGACAAAAATGGAGAACTGCAATTAACCGTGCTGCAGAAGCAATGACAGTTGTAGCCGTATTTTGTGCCAGTTTATTTCCACTTCTTCACATGGGACGCCCGTGGTTATTCTTTTATATTTTCCCTTATCCAAATACACGTGGCCCTCTTTGGGTGAATTTCAACTCACCCCTGTTTTGGGATTTTGTGGCAATTACGGCCTACTTGCTTATTTCTGCCAGTTTCTGGTATTTTGGAATGGTACCCGATTTTGCAACCATTCGCGACACAGCGAAATCAAAAATAAAAAAAGCGGTTTATGGTTTTTTTGCTTTTGGATGGACCGGCTCCAGCAGAGAGTGGTTACGTTTTGAGGGTTTAAGTTTTGTGTTAGGAGGAATTGCAGCGGTTTTGGTTGTTTCTGTTCACTCCATTGTTTCTACCGATTTTGCAGTTTCGGTTAAACCCGGTTGGCACACAACTATTTTCCCACCCTACTTTGTTGTTGGAGCAATATTTTCAGGATTTGCAATGGTTTTAACTTTAGTTATTACCATGCGGGGCTTGTATAAAATGAATGATTTTATAACCGATTCGCACATCGATGCAGTTTGCCGGGTGCTGGTTTTTATCTCATTAATTATGGGAACGGCTTATATGACCGAGATTTTTATGGCCTGGTATTCCGGTTCTGAATATGAAACTTACTTGTTCTTTCACACCCGTATTTTTGGTGAATATGCCGTTCAATTCTGGATAATGTTCATCGCCAATGCAATTGTTCCGCAATTGTTCTGGTTCAAAAAAATGAGACGGAATATGTGGGTGGTTTTTACCGTTTCAATTGTTATAAATATTGGAATGTGGTTCGAGCGTTTTAACATTGTTGTTACATCGTTAAGCCGCGATTATCTACCATCCAGTTGGGCATCCTATTCACCTTCCTGGGTAGAGATTGGATTCTTTATTGGAACAGTGGGAATGTTTATTACCGGAGTTTTATTGTTCTTCCGCTTTATCCCAATGATTGCGATTTCAGAATTAAAAAGTGTGGCTAAATTCGACAAACCACAGAAAAATCACGTAAAACATACAAACCATGAATAAGGAATATATTTTAGGTGTTTTTAACGATGAAGAAAGTTTGGTTGAAGCTTTCGAAAAAGTAAAAAAGAAAGGAATTATGCCTGTTGAAGTTTATACTCCGTACCCGGTTCATAAGATACTGGAAGGGATGGGAAACAAAACGAAAATTACACACGCAGCATTTTTTTATGGACTTTTTGCAGCAATCGGAATTTTAGGATTTCTTTCTTATGCGGCAGGAATTAGCTGGCCTTTACAATATGGAGGAAAACCATTTAATGCATTTCCATCGTTTATCATTGTAACAATTGTAGCAACAATTCTATCAATTACGCTGCTTACTCTTTTCACCTTTTCAGCTCGTGCCAAAATATTCCCCGGGAAAAAACCCGAAATAATTCATGAGCGCGCAACCGACGATAAATTTGTGATGGTTTTAGATAAAAAAAGTTTGGGGAAAGAAAACGATTCCATCCGGTCGATTATTAAAGAACTTGGTGAAATTGAAAAAAAGACTGTGTGATTTTGAGATATGAGTAATGAGACTAATTCAAATAAAATGAACTCAACGAAAAATAGATATAAGGTTTTTGTTTTTACCTTTTTACTTGGAACTTCTGCCTTGGTTTCATCTTGCGATTATAACCGCAGAACTACAGGTTGGGAATACGATGATACCATGTCGCAATCAAAGGCATTCGAAAGTTATACACCAAATTCCAATTTTGCTGACGGTAAAACGATGCAGCCTCCGGTTGAAGGAACTATTCCCCGGGGAATGATTCCTTATGCTTACGAAAAAACAGACGAAGACAGAGCAATTGCCGCTACAACTTTGGTAAACACTTTGGAGGCTACACCCGAGAACATTAAACGTGGCGAGAAAAAGTACGAAATATACTGCATGCAATGTCATAGTGAAAATGGCGACGGATTGGGTTCTTTGTATTTAAACAAAAAATATCCCTACCCTCCGGCAAGTTTGCTTAGCGAAAAAATGTTGGCAAATCCGGAAGCCGAAATTTATCATGTAATTACAGTTGGTCATGGAATTATGGGAGAACACGGTACAATGATTCAGCCCAACGACCGCTGGAAAATTGCAATGTATATTAAACAAGAATTACAGAAATAAACCAAACAGGGAATTCA
>CAYZBC010000168.1:0-10972 GCA_964476535.1 uncultured Maribellus sp. | reverse complement strand
TATTCAAAGATACAAATTATTTACGTCATTTAATACTTAACTTAACACTAGTTTCCTGGTTGATTTTGTTGTAAACATTAATGGATGATTTGTGCAAATCCAAAATCTTTTTTACAATTGCTACACCAAGTCCGGTACTATCGGCTTCTTTCGTTTTATTTCCTTTGCAGAAATGTAATTACTCAACATCATAACCCGCATCAACCCAGGCACCGTAATTACCCTCAAGGCGATATACGTTTTCAAATCCAGCATCTTCCATTAGCTGCGCACCGGCCATAGAAGGAGCATCGCCATGACAATATACCAGATACGATTTGGTTTTATCCATACCTTCAATTAAGTCAGCAAGAGCGGTTCCACCTCCACTTGCATTAGCATTTGTTGCTCCGGGCAAATGTCCTTGAGTGAAAAGAGGAGAAACATCAAAAATAGCTTTAAAATCACCTGCATCAATTTTTGATTTTACTGTAGCTGCGGCAACATCTACAAACGAAACTTTGTCCCAGGCTCCATAGTTGCCTTCTAATCGGTGAACATTCATAAAACCATTTTCTATCATCAATTCGGCAGCTGCAATTGATGGAGCATCGCCGTGGCAATACACTAAATAGCTAAGGTTTTTATCTAATCCGGAAAGCATACCGCCTAAAGCATCAACACTTCCAACATTTGTTGCAAAAGGCAGGTGTCCTTGCTCGTAGGCAGGCGATACATCAAAAATGGCTTCATAAGGTGAAATGGATGCATCGTCGACCAAATCGCTCTTTATCTGACTAGCCATAACATCGGTATATGATTTTAATTCAACATCATAACCCGCACCAACCCAGGCACCGTAATTACCTTCAAGGCGATATACATTCTCAAATCCAGCATCTTCCATAAGTTGCGCACCGGCCATAGAAGGAGCATCGCCATGACAATAAACCAGATATGATTTGGTTTTATCCATACCTTCAATTAATTCAGCCAAAGCGGTTCCACCTCCACTTGCATTAGCATTTGTTGCACTAGGCAAATGTCCTTCAGTGAAAAGAGGCGAAACATCAAAAATAGCTTTAAAATCACCCGCTTCAATTTTTGACTTTACTTTAGCTGCGGCGACATCAACAAAGGAAACTTTGTCCCATGCGCCATAATTGCCTTCTAATCGGTGAACTTTCATAAATCCATTTTCTATCATCAACTCAGCGGCTGCAATTGATGGAGCATCGCCATGACAATACACTAAATAGGTAAGGCTTTTATCCAATCCGGAAATCATACCGCCTAAAGCATCAACACTGCCAACATTTGTTGCAAATGGCAAATGTCCCTGATCGTATGCAGGCGACACATCGAAAATGGCTTCGTAGGGTGAAATAGATGCATCGTCGACCAAATCGCTCTTTATTTTACTAGCCATAACGTCGGTATATGAATAGTTTATTTCAACATCATAACTCGCACCAACCCAGGCACCGTAATTTCCCTCAAGGCGAAATACGTTTTCAAATCCAGCATCTTCCATAAGCTGCGCACCGGCAATCGAAGGCGCATCTCCATGGCAATATACCAGATATGATTTGGTTTTATCCATCCCTTCAATTAATTCAGCCAAAGTGGTTCCACCTCCACTTGCATTCGCATTTGTTGCTCCTGGCAAATGTCCTTCAGTGAAAAGAGGAGAAACATCAAAAATAGCTTTAAAATCACCCGCTTCAATTTTTGACTTTACTTTAGCTGCGGCGACATCAACAAAGGAAACTTTGTCCCATGCGTCATAATTGCCTTCTAAGCGGTGAACCTTCATAAATTCGTTTTCTACCATCAATTCGGCAGCTGCTATAGATGGAGCATCGCCATGACAATACACTAAATAAGTTTTGCTTTTATCCAATCCGGAAAGCATACCGCCTAAAGCATCAACACTGCCAACATTTGTTGCAAAAGGCAGGTGTCCCTGATCGTATGCAGGTGATACATCAAATATGGCTTCGTAGGGTGAAATAGATGCATCGACAACCAAATCGCTTTTTATTATACTAGCCGTAACATCGGTATATAATGCGTTGGGCATTTTGTCTTCTTCTTTTTCACAGCTGTATAAAAAAAGCATGCATACAGCAAGCATGACTGGTAATGTTCTGAGAATTTTTTTCATGATAATTTAATTGTTGTTAATACTTCGTTTTTACATGTGGTAAAGGTCTTAGATAAATATCACGAAAGTTTCACGAAAGAATAAAGTTTCTGTGTTAATAGGTTTTATTTGAGGTTTCTATGGAAATATGGAATAAAAAAATGCGTTACTCACTGAATAATTCAAGTGGTAACGCATTCAATATTTTAAGTCGAACTCAGCTTATTAAGCTACTCCGTATAGTGGGAGTTTGAATTCGAACCTCGTTCCCTGATTAATTTTGCTGTAAACATTAATAGCTGATTTGTGCAAATCCAAAATCTTTTTTACAATCGCTAAACCAAGTCCGGTACTATTGGCACCTTTTGTTTTACTGCCTTTGTAATACCGCGTAAAAATATAGGGCAATTCTTCTTCTGCAATTCCTTTTCCCGTGTCGGTAATTTTTACAAGAACGGCATCTTTTTCCAATTCAAGTTCAATAGTTACAACATCATTGGCATTGCAGTATTTTATGGCGTTATCTAAAATGTTTTGAAAAACGCGGTCGGTCATTTGAATATCGGCATAAACCAGAGGCAAACTTTTTGAATAAATGGTATTTATACTGATGTTCTTTTCTTTGGCAATTATTTGAAATTTATCTGCCACATCCTGCACCAGTTCGGCAACTTGAACAGGTTCGGGTTGAATCATTTGCGGATTCGATTCCAGCTTTGAAAGCTCAAATAAATCGTTTACCAACTTGCTTAGGTTTTCTGAGTTTTGTAAAATAATTTCGAGATACTTTTTACGCTCTTTTTCCGAAATAGTAGATTCTTTTAAAAGAATGGTTTCGGCAAATCCCTGTATCGATGCAATCGGGCTTCGTAAATCGTGTGAAACATTGGCAATCAGTTCTTTGCGAAGTTCTTCTACGCTTTTTAGCTGAATAATATTTTGCTCAATGGTTTCGGCCATGCTGTTAAAAGTATCTGCAACATTTGCCAATTCGCCACCTGTATTTAGCTGAATACGAACGGAATGATTTCCTTCTTTAAAACTACGTACCGCTGAGATAATTTTGTTAATATTCCGAGTGATTATCCAGATTGCCAACAAACCTAAAATTGAAGTAAGCAATAAAGCAATTAACAAGCTTCGTACCCCCAGTTTTAGAATAAAACTGTTTTGCAAAGCCGATACAGTTGTAGTGTACTGGCTGCTCGCCAAAATAATGTACATGTATCCTTTTAGCTGACCGTCTTCAATAATTTCTGCTGCCGAAAATATTTTTGATGAATCTGGATTTCGAGGATCGTCTCCTTTAATGGTACGGTCGTTGGTGCGGGCCAAAAACTGTTTGATTGGAACCAGTGAAACCGCATCGGTTTTTACATCTTTACTTGGAACTACATAGGTTATTATATTCCCGGCAGGGTCTAATAAATACACTTCTATGCTCGGATGAACGGCCATCATCGAATGCATTAATACATGAATGGCTTCCTCTTTTATTTTCCCATCGACAAAAATGGGCGAGACTTCAGTTATGGCTCCTTTGGCAATTTCGCCGTTAATTTTTTGCTGTGCTTCATTGTTAAAATCGGCTGAAAATTTAACCGAAATTGAAATGAATATTGCTGTAAGCAAAACTGTAAAAACCAGAAATATACCGGAGATTTTCCAGTAAAGACTGTTGAATATTTTATTTTTTGTTGTCATAATTTACAATTCATCGTTGAACTTATAACCTACTCCCCAGCTGGTTAAAATGTATTTGGGTTTGTTAATATCCGGCTCAATTTTAGCGCGCAGACGGTTAATGTGTGAGTTTACAGTGTGTTCGTAACCGTTAAAACTGTAACCCCAAACTTTATCAAGTAAATCGTTGCGGCTATAAACGCGTCCGGGTTTTTGTGCCAACAGTACCAGCAAGTCAAATTCTTTAGGAGTTAATTCCAGCTTCAACTTATTCAGAAGTACCTTACGTTTTACTAAATCAATGGCAAGGTTTTCAATTTTAAGGTTGTCATCTGTTTGCGTGTTTGAATCGCCGCTAAGTGTTTTTAATCTGCGAAGAATAGCTTTTACTCTTGCAATAAATTCGCGAATACTAAAAGGTTTTGTCAGGTAGTCGTCGGCGCCGGTTTCAAGTCCCAATACCTTATCAATTTCTTCCGACTTGGCAGTAAGCATTAAAATATGGGTGTTTACCTTATCCGCACGCAATTGACGACAAACCTCCAGTCCGTCCATTCCTGGAAGCATTATGTCAAGAATAATGAGGTCGTATTTTCCTGAACTTGCTTTTTCGTATCCTTCTCTGCCATCGGTTGAAATTTCAACATCGCAATTGAGGTCTTTTAGGTGAATACTCACCAATTCACCGATATGCGGGTCGTCTTCAATTAATAGAATTTTTTCCATTACTGCTGTTAACTTTTTAGTTTGTACAACAGTAACAAGAAAGTATCACAAAAAGGTCATGAAAAACGTGTTTTTTTGTAAAATTTATTTCCGTTCAATTAATTCTTAGCAGAACAGAAACGATTTGTATAAACAAAAATTACTATTCGAATTGAATTAATACCTTTCCCTTGCTCATATTATTCTGATAAGTTTCAATTGCTTCTGTAATTTGTTCTATGGGAAATTGTTTGTGGATAGTTGTTCCCAGCTCTTTCCCTAAAAGCGATTGAATTTTTCGGGTATTCATTATTGATTGCAAAAAGCTTTTATTATGCAACCATCCGGTCAACCAAAATCCCTGAATTTGATTTCCTGTAAATATTAAATCTCCGGGGCTAATTTCGCAAGCATCAGCCGAAAGTCTTCCATAAATAAATACTTTGCTTCTTTTTGGTGCGGCATCCAGTAATTGTTGAACCATGCTTCCACCAACCGCATCAAATATTACGGTGGCATTTAATTGAAAAGCAAGTTCTTTTATTTTTATTTCAAAGTTGGGGTCGCTACTATTTACAATATACTTAGCACCTTCAGCTTTTAACATTTCAACTTGCTCTTCCCGTCTAACAACAGAAATTACAGGAATTCCCTGCATTTTCCCGAATTTAATTACCATTCTGCCCAGTGCACTTGCGCCAGCGGTATTTATTAAACCACGAAGCTTTTTTGTTGGGTTTGGCAAATTTTTATAGATATCGAAAAAAGCCAAAGCAGTCATCGGATTTACAAACATCATTGCAGCCTGATCCAACGAAATATTTTTTGAAAGCGGCACACACATTCCTGCTTTTGTAATCATATATTCAGCCCAACAACCATTGTAAACAGGCGAAGCAGCGCATGCTGCTTTTTTGCCCAGCCATAATTTAGGAAGTATTCCTTTTCCCGCAGCTACAACGGTTCCACTTCCTTCGAAACCGGGAACAGCGGGATATTTTTTTTCAATTCCGTAGCCACCTTCAAGAAAAGCCAGATCGGAAGGATTAATAGGCGAAGCGTGCATTTTAACAAGAACCTCACCGGGACCGGGTTGAGGAACCGGAATGTTTGCAATCTGAGGTTTTCCACCACCTTCGTTTATAATAACGGCTTTCATGTTTTGTGGAATATTATTCATAATCAGATTAAATCTGCTCCTTTTAAAAGCGTTTCCATTTCTTGTTGAACAGTTTTTGCAGCCTCACCCGCTTTGTCAGCAAAATCAACATCAACCGATGCATAAATAATTCCGCGCGAAGAATTTACAAGTAAGCCACATTTGTCATTCATTCCATTTTGAGCAACTTCTTGTAAACTTCCACCTTGCGCGCCAACTCCTGGAACCAATAGAAAATGGTTGGGAGCGAAATTGCGAATTTCTTTTAGTTTTTCCGCTTTTGTCGCGCCAACTACGTACATCATATTTTCGTTGGTTCCCCAGTTTTGCGAAGTTTTCAGCACCGATTCAAAAAGTTTATCACCACTTTTTTCATCTTGTAAAAATTGGAAATCGGATGCTCCTTTATTTGAAGTTAAAGCAAGTAAAATCACCCATTTATCGGGATAGGTCATAAATGGGTTTACCGAATCTTCACCCATGTAGGGAGCAACGGTTACAGCATCAAAATCGAGACGTTCGAAAAAGGCACGGGCGTATAAATTGGAGGTATTTCCAATGTCGCCTCGTTTGGCATCTGCAATCACAAAAATCTCAGGATATTTCGATTTTAAATATCCTACTGTTTTTTCAAGACTTTTCCAACCTTGAGAACCCAGACTTTCGTAGAATGCCAGATTAGGTTTGTAAGCGACCGTAAATTTTGCAGTAGCATCAATTATTTCTTTGTTGAATGAAAAAATTGGATCAGATGTTTCCATCAAATGACTTGGTATTTTTTGAATATCCGTATCTAATCCAACGCAAAGGAAACTGCGTTTTTTTTGTATTTGTTCAAAAAGTTGTTGCTGGTTCATTCTTGTTTTGTTATCATTCCCTTGGTAACGGGAATCTATTAATTAGACTTTGTGGGTTTCTCACTTTTGTGGGAATGACAATTAAATTTCGGCTTCTTTCAGTCTTTCTGCATTCTCTTCAATCATCAGTTTTTCAATTATTTCGTCGATGTCTCCATTGATTATTGCCTGAAGATTGTACATCGTCAAATTAATTCGATGGTCGGTAACGCGTCCTTGTGGCCAGTTGTACGTGCGGATTTTCGCAGAGCGGTCGCCGGTGGAAACCATGGTCTTTCGTTTCGAGGAAATTTCATCTAAATATTTCTGATGTTCCAACGCGTAAATTCGCGAACGCAGTTCAATCATTGCTTTTGCCAGGTTTTTCAATTGCGATTTTTGATCCTGACAAGTTACTACAATCCCGGTTGGCTCGTGTGTTAACCGAATGGCAGAGTAAGTCGTATTCACTGACTGTCCTCCCGGTCCGGATGAACAATACGTGTCTTTTCTGATGTCGCTATCTTTTAAATCGATATCGAATTCTTCTGCCTCGGGTAAAACCGCAACTGTTGCTGCCGAAGTGTGAACACGCCCCTGTGTTTCGGTTTGTGGCACACGTTGAACGCGGTGCACTCCCGACTCGTATTTCATTACTCCGTAAACATTATCGCCTTTAATATTGGCAACAATTTCTTTAAAGCCGCCGGAAGTACCTTCGTTTACGTTAGTTACATCCATTCGCCAACCTTTTGTCTCGCAGAATTTGGAATACATCCTGAACAGGTCGCCGGCAAAAATACTGGCTTCGTCTCCGCCCGTTCCTGCACGAATTTCCAAAATGGCATTTTTTCCATCTTCAGGGTCGGCTGGAACTAAAAGCATTTTAATTTCTTGTTCTTTTATAGGAATTAGCTTCTCAGATATTTCAATCTCTTCCCGAGCCATTTCCCTCATTTCTTCATCGGTTTCTTCAGACAACATCTCTTTCCCAGATTCAATATTGTCAACCAAATTCTTAAATTCTTTAAAAATAGTTACTAACTTCTCCAGATATTTGTACTCCTGGTTAAGTTTTACGTACCGTTTCATATCCGACATTATTTCTGGGTCGGTAATTTGTTGTTCCACTTCTTCGAAGCGGTGTTTTATCGATTCGTATTTTTCTAATAATGCGTATTGTGCCATTTTTCTTTTTTAATAAATGAACTTGCCCTTCTCCGACTTAATAGTAAGTTTTTTCCCCTCAAAAAGTTCAACTTTCCCAATAACCTGAGCATCTATATTAAACGATTTTGCAATTGAAATTAGATCGTTAGCAATATCTTTTTTACAATATATTTCGTACCGGTGTCCCATGTTAAACACCTTGTACATCTCTTTCCATTCCGTTTTTGACTCTTCCTGAATAATTTTGAAAAGTGTTGGAATTGGAAACATATTATCTTTTATTACATGAATATTGTCAACAAAGTGTAATACTTTTGTTTGTGCTCCACCCGAGCAGTGAATCATTCCTGAAATCTTGCCACGAAATTTATCCAATACTTTTTTAATAACCGGGGCGTAAGTACGGGTTGGCGAAAGTACCAATTTCCCTGCATCTAAATCCAGACCTTCAATTTTGTCAGTTAATTTATAACTTCCGGAAAAAACCAAGTCTGCTGGAACTTCGGGATCGAAACTTTCGGGATATTTTTCAGCCAGATATTTTGCAAAAACATCGTGACGAGCAGAAGTTAATCCGTTGCTGCCCATTCCTCCATTGTATTCTGTTTCGTAAGTTGCTTGTCCCGACGAGGATAGACCGACAATTACATCGCCCGCAGAAATGTTGTCAGCAGAAATCACATCTTTCTTTTTCATCCGACAAGTAACGGTTGAATCGACAATTATGGTACGAACCAAATCGCCAACATCAGCAGTTTCTCCGCCAGTTGAATATATCGAAATTCCCATTTCGCGTAAATCAGAAAGCAACTCTTCCGTTCCATTAATTATTGCCCCAATTATTTCGCCCGGAATGAGGTTTTTATTTCTTCCAATAGTTGACGAAACCAAAATATTGTCGGTTGCACCCACACAAAGCAGGTCGTCAACATTCATAATTAATGCATCTTGTGCAATTCCTTTCCAAACAGAAATGTCCCCGGTTTCTTTCCAATATAAATATGCCAGGGACGATTTTGTTCCCGCCCCATCGGCGTGCATAATGTTACACCAATCAGGATCGCCACCTAAAATATCGGGTACAATTTTGCAAAATGCTTTTGGGAATAGTCCTTTGTCAACATTTTTTATGGCTTCGTGTACATCTTCTTTCGAAGCAGAAACACCTCTTGCACTATATCTCGATTCAGTTACCATTTTTTTTTACATTTAAATCGCTGCAAAATTAACAAATTCTACCCACCTGTAACAAAAAAATGGAAAGCCTCACAGAGACTTCCCATTTTTAATATTGTAGTTACGCTAAGCGTATAAAAATCGTTTGATTTTTTTGGTTGGAGTCCGTTCAAAAGGAATAGGTTGAAGTATTACTTGTTGGATTCTTGAAAATTTATTTACTTCCTCGTTCACTTTTTTCTGAATTTCTTTCAGGACATCTTCAGATTTCTCTTGAAAATATTGTTTCGCTTCCGATTTAATATTTTTAAAACTTTCTTCCAATTCTTCCATATTTAGATGAATCATTGCAACCAATTTTCCCTTTTCCTCTTTAACCAACGATTCCAATACAAATTTCATTTTATTAATAACCGATTCAATTTCTTCGGGATAAATGTTTTCTCCGCTGGCGCCAACAATCATAGTTTTTATGCGACCTTTAATATGTAACAAATTATTTTTGTCGAATGTGCCACGGTCTCCGGTTCTAAACCAGCCATCTTCGGTAAAAACGTCTTTGGTTACCTCCGGAGCTTTATAATATCCGCGCATTACATTTTCTCCTTTCGACTGAATTTCTCCTTCGCCGGTAACTGGGTCGGCATTTGCAACGCGTAAGGTAACTCCTTCCATTGCAATACCTGCTGATCCAACTCGTCTGTTAATACCAACCGCACCAGAAAGTAGTGGAGATGTTTCGGTTAAACCATAACCAATAGCATAAGGAAATTTTCCTTCAAACAAAAAACGCTCAACAGTCTGATCAAGTTTAGCTCCTCCAATTCCAAAAAATTTCAATTCACCACCAAACGTTTTATACAGTTTTGCCCCAGCAATTTTATGCAATACTTTTCTGAATGGTGAAAGGGAATATACAAATCGCATTACTGGGCTTTTTTGAAATTTGGGCAATATTTTGGCCTTGAAAACCTTTTCAATAATTAAAGGAACCGTTAGCATTATTGTGGGTTTAACCAACTCTAATGCAGGAAGTAGAACGGATGCCACTGGCGGTTTACGCAAGTAATGAACGGATGCTCCATTTTTTATTGCCAGTAAAAATCCAACCGTATTTTCCAATGAATGTGATAAAGGTAAAACTGATAGAAAACGATCTTCGGCGTTTACCTGATACAAACTTCTGCATTGTTGGGCTGTCCATGCCAGGTTTTTGTGTGTAAGCATAACTCCTTTTGAGTTTCCAGTTGTTCCGGAAGTGTAAATAATTGAAGCTAGATCTTCTTCCTCAATTTCGATGTGTGGAATATCTTTTTTTACGGAAGGCAAAGAAGATTCAAGTGTTTTTAAATCATTAAAAGATGTGCCCTCAGGAATAATTGCAAAATTGTCAACCAATATTATATGATTGGTTAATTCGATGGCCTCCTCGTTTACACTTTTATACAAATTTTCAGAAACAAATAGTATTTTTGATTCTGAATGTTCAAGAATCGTTTTTACTTCGTTCTCGTGAAAATCGGGCAAAATTGGAACTACAATTGCACCTAATTTCGAAATGGCAAAAAAGGCAACTCCCCAGTTTGGCATGTTCGTGCTTAAAAGAGCAACTTTATCACTTTTCTGAACGCCCAAATCTGATAGTACTCCGGCAAGAAGATCAACATCATCACCCATTTCTTTATAGGTGTAATTTTTCTCACCGGTAAAAACTACTGATGTTTCGTTAGCGAATGTTTCAACCGAGTAATTAAATAACGAGGGTAAAGTAAATTTCGACGAATTTGTCATTTGTCTAATATTAAACCGTCGAATATTTCTTTTTACAGAAAAATAAACAGCTTTGTTAAGAGGACGAAATTAGTAAAAAAGGTGATTGTAACTCATTTGTTAATTAGATATTTTTTACTGATTAATGTCGATGTCTCTGATATTCAGTATTTTGATTTTTTTGCTTTGATGTTTTTAACAAATTTTATGGGTTAATTTGTTCACTATTTACTTAAATTTGAACCATGAGTTTGAAAATTCTACAAAAGAGATATTTATGGGAAACTGAAAGTTACATTCAGAATCATTTTCAAGACGAAGGTTCGGGACACGATTGGTGGCATATTT
>CAYZBC010000167.1:0-11079 GCA_964476535.1 uncultured Maribellus sp. | reverse complement strand
GACGGAAAATTTGTAATATTGAATAAACGAATTGGCTCGGTGCAAGATTGAAAGTTCATCACTTTTAATCCCGCACTCCACATACACAAACCGTTAACAACAAGGTTGACCCGTACTAAAACAGCTACACAATATTTTTCTAGTTAATTGAAATTAGGCATTTGATAATCCAACAAATAAAACAATCATGACAACAAAAATGACAAATCCTTTTAAAAAACATTTTAGCTTATTCTTACTATTTAGTGTGTTATTAAGTCTAACTGTGTTCGCTAATGATATTGAGCAAGGAGGGACAGGTGAAGTTACTCTAAAGATTACAGGAATATCAGGAACTGCAAGTACAGTTCATGTTGGTGGAGCAGCTGGAAGCAATGCTGATTACATCGATTCAAATACGAGTGGTTCATTTTCACAAAGTGGTTCTACTTTAACAATTAAGTTTGATGTAACATTAACCTCCGATGCACCAGTTGGTAATATGAATGTTTATTTTACGGTTTTAATTATTACACCCTCAGTAACTAGTAATATGATATATTCTGTTGCAATAAATGTAATAGAATCTACTGGTACAAAAGCAGATTTTATTGCAAATGCAACAAATGCTTTTACAACAATACCAGTTAATTTTACTGACAAATCATCAGGTGAAATTACAAATTGGTTGTGGGATTTTGGGGATGGTGATACAAATGAAGAACAAAATCCAAGTCATCTTTATACAGAAGCGGGAACTTATTCCGTATCGCTAATTGTAAAAGGAGATGAAGGAAGTGATACAATTACAAAACAAGATTACATAACGGTAAAAATTCCAGAAATACCGAATGCTAACTTTACAGTTGACAAAACAAATGTACTTACCGATGAATTACTAACTTTTACGAATCTCTCGACTGGTGATGTGACTGAATGGCTGTGGGATTTTGGTGATGGGAATACAAGTACGGAACAACATCCTACCCATTCTTATATTATTGCAGATACGTATGCAATAAGTTTAATAATTATTGGGCCTGCCGGTAGAGATACCTTAATCCAGGAAGATTATGTTATAGTTTCATATGCGCCTCCAGTTGCCAACTTTTCAGCAGATGAAACAAGCGGTAGCATAGGTGTATCTATCAACTTTACTGATAACTCCACAGGAAAGATTAATAGTTGGTCATGGGATTTTGGAGATAATAGTACAAGTATGGAGCAGAATCCAAGTCATACATACAATGAGGCAGGAAATTATACAGTTTCATTAACAGTGATTGGGGATGGTGGTAGTGATACCAAATTAAAAACAGAATATATTACAGTTACAGTTCCTGCACCTATAGCTGAATTTAGTGTAGAAAGCACAAGCGGCGATGCTCCATTTGCTGTGAACTTTAGGGATGAATCTACTGGTACCATTACTGCATGGTTGTGGGATTTTGGAGATGATTATAGCAGTAATGAAGCAAATCCCACACATATTTATGAGTATCCCGGAAATTATACAGTTTCTCTTACAGTGTCAAATGCTTATGGTTCGGATACCGAAATTAAAACTAACATGATTGTTGTTAATATAATTCCTGTTTGGAAATTTGAAGGTATGCATGATCGCTCTTCTCCTGCAATAGGAAATGACGGAACATTATATATTGATGGTAGTGAGTGGGATAATGGCCTTAAAATATATTGTTATGCACTTAATCCTAATGGTTCGTTGAACTGGAAATACGAAATGGAAACCTCAACTTCACCTACCTTAGGAAAGGATGGCACCATATACATAGGAGGTGGGATTGATGATAAATTTCTATATGCATTAAATCCAGATGGAACTCTGAAATGGAAATATGAAACTGGGGATGCAATATATTCTTCACCAGCAATAGGGAATAATGGCATAATTTACGTAGGTAGTAATGATAAATATTTATATGCTTTGAATCCCAACGGTACTTTAAAATGGAAATATGAAACAAACCATTTTTTACAGGAATCACCTTCAATTGGAACTGATGGTACAATATATTCGTATTGTGATGATGGATTTTTATATGCTTTGAATCCAGATGGAACTTTTAAATGGAAATATGAAACCTGGGGTAATGTACAAACTTCTCCTGCAATTGGTAGCGATGACGTAATTTATGTAGGAACGGGTCAATTCCTTTATGCATTAAATCCGGATGGAACACTAAAATGGAGAGAAATTCATCTTTGTTCGTCTTCTCCTGTTATTGGTAGCAATGGCACTATTTACATTGGGAGTAGCAAATTCTTCAAAGCATTTAACTCAGATGGAACTTTGAAATGGAAATACGAAACTAATGATTTTGTTAGTTCTACAGCGGCTATTGGGAGCAATGGAACTATATATGTGGGTAGTGACGATTTTTATTTTTATGCATTTAATCCTGATGGTACGATTAAATGGAATTATGATACTGATGGTCGAATTGGTTCTTCACCAACAATATCAAAAGATGGTACAATATACATAGTAAATTCTAGAATTGTTGAAAATTATGAAAACTACCTTTATGCTTTTTCGACAAATAATAAAGGACTTGCTAATTCTCCCTGGCCATGCTTTAGGCAAAACACTCAAAGAACAAGCAGATTAGATAAAAGTGAACCTACTTCTTCTATAACACAAACTTTGGAAAATTCTGTGCAAATTTATCCTAATCCAACAAAAGGTATTGCTCAAATAGATGGGCTGCCGTTTAACGATAAAGTATTGATTTCAGCATACAGTTCATTAGGAAAATTGGTTTCACAATTTGAAAATACTGGTTCAAATGCAATTATTGATATTAGCGGTCAAAGTCCAGGGATTTATTTGATAAAAATAGATGGAAAAACACAGCAGACTGTAAAAGTTATAAAGGAATAAAAGGTAAAACAAATTGAAAATTAAAACCCAGTTGTTAACACGTGTTAAATTTAATTGCCGGTTATGGAGTAAAAAAAACATTTTTAGCTCGCATTAAATTTGTAACTATTTGAAAACTTAAAAGCACGTAGTCGGCAACTAAACTTAGCACAACCGTTAACAACAAGGTTGAAAATTCACCAGACATTCAGATTTTAAGATTTAACCAAACAAAAAGACAAAAACCATGACTGACCAGTTTTTAAAGAAGAACATTACAAACTCGGAGGAATTTATTTCCCCCTCCCCGCTTTTGCCCTATTGGCCAACTGGGATTTTATACAGCATTTCATACCTACATCCAGCGTCAAACAGCACATTTGCAAACCCCACTAGCCAACTCGCAGACCAAAGTTTGCAAAAGAGCTGTTTCTCCATTCCACCTTTTTATGATTTGAAAGAGAAGTTCTGTTACGATAATAATAAACAATAATATAAATAATATGAAAAAATTAATTCTTGTATTTATAGTTTTTCATTTTTTTGCAATTGGAAGTATGGCGGATAATAATAAGTCATCAGTGGGTGAGTTATTATGGAAATATGAATTAAGTCCCAGCATTAATGCCTCAAAGTATTCAGGAATTGCTTTATATGATAGCACCGTTTATCTTAAAAGTGATGACGGTAATTTATATGCTCTGAATAATAATGGTGAATTAGATTGGAAATTTGATACGAATGGAGCTTATGGTTCGGTATGTATTGGAAAAGATGAAGTCATATATGTTGGAGGATATAAATTCCTTTATGCTTTGAACAATAGTGGTAGGACATTATGGAGATATGAAACATCTTATAGAATAATGGGGTCTCCGGTAATAAGTAGTGATGGTACTATTTATATTAGAAGTAGTGGTAGAATCCATGCTATAAATAAAAATGGATCTCGAAAATGGATGATAGACATTTCATATAGTTCAAAATCAAGTAATATTGTAATTGATAAATTGGGAAATCTTTTTGCGCCAACGACAAAAGGAATTATTGCAATTCATAATGATGGAACAACAATCTGGGATTTTGATTCTGCTAAACTAGCTACCACTGCAGCAATAGATAATAACAATAATCTATATTTCGGCAACCTTGACAGTTGCCTTTATTCTATAGATTCAAAGGGGAGCTTAATTTGGAAATATAGAACAAATGAAAAGATTAGTTCTGCACCTGTTATTGGCAGCAACCAAACTATATACATAGGAAGTCAGGATAGTTGTTTGTATGCATTTAATCTTACTGGAACGTTTAAATGGAAATATAAAACCAGTGGAAAAATAGATGTTTCACCAACTTTAGGACTAGACGGAATTATATATGTTGGTAACAACAATGGGGAAGTCTATGCAATATATCCTAATGGAGAATTATTCTGGAATTATAAAACGAATAATGAAATTACGACACCTCCAAATATTGATAAAAATGGAATAGTATACTTTGAAAATGCCGACAACTTCTTATACGCCTTAAGTTCAACAAGCTTAGGCTTAGATGAATCGCCATGGCCAAGAACTTTATGCAATTCGAGAAACTCAGGACAAACGACTCTGAACATTGGGGAAAACAAAGTTCATCCAAATTTTGAGACAGAAATAAATAGTGAAAACTCATTCAAAGTTCATTTATTTAACAACTCTTCATCAAATGTAATAAAGTATGAATGGGAATTTGGAGATGGATCAAAAAGTTCTGAGAAAGAACCTGTTCATATATACAAGAATACAGGTGAATACTTAGTTAAGTTAAAGGTAAGTAACAACACCAATTCGGATTCAGTTTATAAAAATATTAATGTTGGTGTAAATTGGAAATATCATAGTTATGATATTTATGGAAGTGTAACCTTAAATGCAAATAACAATTGCCTACTGAACGGCTATTCCTCAATTATCGAGATTAATAATGAAGGAGAAAGGATCAACAGTTATAAGAATGAGGGTGAATTTAACTTCACCTGTGCATCACTTGATTACCAATATGTGGTTGCATGTGATCGAAAAAGCAACATTAATATGTTTGACTATGATGGTAATCTTCTATGGAATTATAAAATTGGAATGGGATCCAATAATATTGAATCTGCGCCATCAATTGACAATGATGGTTCTGTATATGTTTATGGAATGGAAGGATCTTGGGGTGATTATAAATATTATCTATTTAAAATAAAGGATGGTGAAGAAAAATGGAAATATGAATTGGAAAATGCCTCAGATTCTTCTCCTGTTATAGATGAAACTGGCAATGTTTATATTATCGACATGAACACTTTTAAAGTATTAAATGCGAATGGAAAGCTTCAGTGGGAATACAGAGGGATTGTGATGGACAATAATAAATCCCTTGCAATTGATCAAAGTGGAAATATACTTTTATGTACAAATAAAAGCATAGTTGAACTTGACCCTGCAGGTAAATTAATTTGGGAATATGAAGGCAATGAAAATATTTACTCTTCGCCTTCGATTGATGAGTCAGGGAATATTTATTTTGGCAGCTATGATTATCATGGAAATAGTTTTTTAAACTCTGTCAGTGAAGATGGTCAACTCAACTGGAAATACAAAACAAATGGAACTCCAAATACACCTGCTATTGCAAAAGATGGTTCGATATGTTTTGGTGCTTGGTATTATCTTTATGTTGTTAATCCTAATGGAACGTTAAAATGGAAATACAAAACTAATGTTGCTGTTTCACATGCAAATATTGCAGACGATGGAACAGTTTACATCGCTAACACCAACCCTAGGTTCACATACCGAGGCAACCTTCCATACCTATATTCATTTAAAACTGACAATGGAGGTTTAGCGAAATCTAGCTGGCCATGTTATCAAGGTTATTCGGACAGATCAGGTAAAGTCAACACAAATATTGGGGAGAATGCTGTAGAGGCAATAATTTCGTATGCAGAAAATATGATAACTCCAAATGAAGTCTCATTTATTGATTCTTCTAAAGGAAATAATATAGAGTGGTATTGGGATTTTGGAGATGGGTCTTCAAGCATCAATCAGCACCCAAAAAAAACATTCGATCTACCAGGTGAACATACTGTCATGTTGAAAATTAATAACGGGTACAACAAAGATTCAATATATCAAGTCATAACTACTGGAATATTTACATTACCTATAAGCAATTCTCGTTTGCCATCACTAGGTAAAGATGGTACACTTTATATTCCTACTAAAGACAGTTCTATTTTAGCTTTGTCAGAAGATGGTGATCTGAAATGGAATTATAAATCAGACGGTGAAGTATATTCGTATCTAGTAATAAGTAATGACAAGCAAGTAATATTCATGACAAGCAATGACGAATTAATAAATCTAAATGAAACTGGCAAGGAAGTTTTTAAGTATAACATAGAAAGATTTAACTACCCTAACGCTGCATTAGATTTATTAGGAAATATCTATGTTTCTGGCAGAAACAATCTTCATATTTTTAATAGTTCAAAAGAGTTAGTTGACAAAATTGAAGGATATTATCTATTGAATGAACCATCTATCGGTTTAGATGGTACAATCTATTTTAGCGGCAAATATGAACTCATTGCTTATGATAAAAATTCAAAAGTAAAAAAATGGGAGTTTGATATTAGAAAACCAGCGGACTCACCCGCAATTGCAGATGATGGTACAATTTATATAGGGAGTAACGATGAAAAATACTTTTATGCAATTAATTCAGATGGTTCGCAAAAATGGAGAATAAATACAGATGGTGTGATATACTCATCTCCATCGATTGGCCCTGATGGTACTATTTATTATACCACTTGTAGTACATTATTTGCATTGGATACTGATGGAACACAAAAATGGAGTTTTGATTTAAACTCAGGGAACAACTATTCTATCACAGCAGCAATTGCACATAATGGTACTATATATATAGGTAGCTGGGATAATTATTTTTACGCACTTAATCCTGATGGTTCATTAAAATGGAAATTTAAAGGGGATTCACATATGGATTTTTCTCCTCTGATTTCAGAAAATGGAAATATATATACTGTAAGTGAAAATGGTACACTTTACTCAATACCTACGAGTAATGGAGGTCTTGCTAATTACAATTGGCCTTGTGCTAGAGCAAATGCCATGCATACAGGTGGTATTGATATAGTACAAACGAATACAAGTATTGAAGAATTTGAATTAGAACTAAACATTTATCCAAACCCAACAACAGGGATTGTCCAAATTGAGGGATTACTACAAAATGAAAATACAGTTATTTCTATTTTTAACGTAATGGGACAAAAACTGGAACAAAAAAAGATAAACAAACATAATTCAACCATTGACCTAAGCTCATATAAAAAGGGAACTTATTTTTTGAGCTTTAATAACAGCTTCAAAAGTGCAGTGAAAATTATTAAAGAATAGAAAACAGTGGGATAATCCCCTACGCTACTTGCAAAGCACATTGGCAAGCCCCGGCATAGCCATCGCACAACCAAATGCTTGCCAATAAGCTTTTCAAGTTTCCAACGCACTTTGCCGCTATTGCGGCATTGGGATTGCCTTCGCTCAAAATAAATTTGTTCTTCGTATCAAAATTTAATGGTACGACAAATGGGTTGATAAAGAAAAATAGTGCAAGACATGAAAATGAAAACCTTTGAAAAAAACCAAACCCAGTTGTTAACACGCGTTATAGTTAATTGCTGGTTTCAGTGCAAACTTCCAGCATCCAAACTCGCACCAACTTTGTGCGTATGCGGACAGAAAATCTCACGTACTCCACAGTATAAACTTAGCACCACCGTTACCAACAAGCCTGAGAAACGACCGATAATAGAATTTTGCTGCAATTTATTGAACTCCTAAAAAGACAGGAAGAAAATTATGAGTATAAAGTATAACTGTAATAGAATAATTCTTCTGATGCTAGCAACATCTTTCTTTATTGTAAAATCTTATGGTGGCTCAATATCTGCTAAATATGAAATAATTGGTATTGTAAAAGATAGTGTAAGCGGAGAAGGCCTTCCATTTGCCTCGGTTCAGATTTTAACAATAAAAGATTCGAGTACAGTAAAAGGTACTATGACAAATGCAGATGGCAATTATCTGATTAAGGACATTGCTAAAGGAAAATATTTGATTGTAGCATCTTACATGGGATATAATGAAAAGAAAATCGTATTAGATATTCAGTCTAATAAGGTGAAATGTGATTTTTTGCTTAATCAAAAAAGTATTTCATTATCAGAAATTTCAATAACAGCAGAGAAAAACCTTGTTGAAAAAAACCTTGAAAAAACAACAATTAATGTTTCTAAAAACAATACTATTTCTGGAGGAACAGCAATTGATGTAATGCTAACACTTCCTTCGGTAGATGTTGACATTGATGGGAATTTAAATTACAGGGGGAGTGAGAAAGTAATAATTTTGATAAATGGAGAAAAATCAGAACTTATAAAATCGCTTGACCAAATTCCTGCTGACCAAATTGAAAAAGTAGAACTGATTAATAACCCCTCTGCTAAATATGAAGCCGAAGGTATGTCAGGCATCATCAATATTGTTTTAAAATCGGGGAAAGGCGGAAAAAACAAAACAATATTAATGCTATATGCAGGGTATCCTGAAACTGTTGGCGGAAATATTGGGTATTCGGTAATGGCAGATAAAACCCGTTTTTTTGTCAACGGTGGCATGAAGCATAATACCAAAGTTCAAACAAAAGAACATTTACGTGAAAATTATGAGAACCCAAATGCTCCCAACTATTATCAGTATGACAGACAGGACATGATTTTAAATAACGCATTTATTAATTCAAACTTAGCGTACGCAATTAGTAAAAAGCAACGAATTGTAATTTCTTTTATAGGTTCAAAAATGAACAATAATGCTACTCGGCAAATAAATTATGAAACACTTAATAAATCAGGGCAAACAGAAATCGAATCCTTAAAGGATATTGATATAGATTTAAATAATTACTCAATTGACGGAAATCTGAATTATAAATATAGTTTTATTAACGGAGGAATTCTTTCGTCAAAAATTCATTATTCCTTTTTTGACCAATTACAGGAAATGAGCAATGAATATTATCCTGAATTATCAAGTCTAAATCCTGAATTACAAAATACTTTTTCAAAGCAAATCAATAAGCAAACCAATTTTTCTTTGGATTACCTGCACCCATTTAATGATTCAATACAAGTTGAGACAGGCTATAACGTTGATTTAAAAGACCTGACGAATGATTTTAATTCTGAAAGTTACTATAGCTCTGGAGAATGGATTAACGATACTGCATTAGCAAATAAATTTAATTACAATCAACTGATACATGCTGTTTATATAAATTTAAATGCCAAGTTTAAATATTTTGAATTGCAGGCAGGTCTTAGAGGTGAATTCACTACAAATTTTCAAAACAATGCTCATACTGATGAATACATTGATTTTTTCCCTTCTGTAAATATATCCCGAAAGATAAATAATCATTTTTCAATTTTTGCAGGTTACAATCGCAGGATAAATCGCCCTACTATAAAAATGCTGAATCCATTTTCAGATGAATACGCAGATTTATTAAATATGCATAAAGGAAATCCTGATTTAAAGCCCGAATACGTTAATTCCGTTGAAATTGGAAACCGTTTTGTTTTTAATAAATTTTCTGGATTGGGTTCGGTCTATTACCGCAATATTCATCAAGCTATTTCAAGATTTAAATCAGCCTCAAATGATAGTGCCCTATTTGTTTCATATATGAATCTTGATAAAGCAAAATTAATTGGTGCTGAAATTTCATTAACATACAAACCTTTTAAATGGTGGAATATTAATTCAAACAGCAATATTTTTTATACTAACTTATCAGGTGAATACGAAGATAATATTGTTAACAATAGCAAAACAGCCTGGAACTTGAGTATTGCAAACAATTTTAATCTTCCTAAAGGTTTTGGTTTTCAATTATCTGGTTATTACAGGTCAAAATTGCCCTCTGTAATGGGAACTTATAAAGAACGATATTATATGGATATAGCTTTGAGTAAGAAAGTATTAAAAAACAAAGC
This sequence comes from uncultured Maribellus sp., assembly GCA_964476535.1. GTDB lineage: Bacteria > Bacteroidota > Bacteroidia > Bacteroidales > Prolixibacteraceae > Draconibacterium. The sequence goes on along the minus strand of CAYZBC010000167.1, from coordinate 1,093 downwards.
CCAACTGATTTTTAAAATCTCGGATGTTTTTGATACCTACAAATTCGGACTTGACCTTGATGCCATTGATGATAATGGTTACAGATATAGCCAAATAAACCGAAAGAAAAATGAATCACGTTATTTTATTCTGAGTTTTATCTACAATATCAATGGGAAAGAAAAACAAAAACAAAAAGAGAATTTCTATTTAGATGATTTTGATAAGTAGTATTGCAGCAAAATTTGAAATATATAAATAATGAAATGAAAGAAGGCCAGTTGGTAACAAAGGCTCAAAAACAAGCGGGCGGATAGCGGTAAAATGAAACGATTTACAAGTAATAAACGATACATGGGTTTGAAAGATTGGTGCGTTGAAAAGCCCGCCAATTTTTACCACCACCGTTAGACAAAATAAAAACAGATAGAAATGAATAATACAATCGATTTGGATTTATGTAAAAAATGCAAGCTCTGCATTGAAGTTTGTCCTAGCAATATCCTTGGATTGAATGACAAGGATGAAGTATTTTTTATTAAGAATAGAGAATCAATTTGTTTACAATGCGGGCAATGTATGGCTATTTGCTCTTCAAAAGCGATTTCAGTGAACGGACTTTCTTATGAAAAAGATTTTGTTGATTTACCAGCAAATAATGTAGACTACAACATTTTTACTGATTTCCTGGCAAATCGCAGGTCGATTAGAAACTTTAAGGACATACCAATACCGAATGATATTATTTCTAAAATTATAAAATCTATTGATTACGCACCTTACGGAGCAGAACCAGAAAAAATAAATATTACAGTTGTAAACAACCGGAAAACTATAGAAACAGCATTGCCTTATATTTCAGAGTTTTTAGATGACATTGTTAAATGGGTTGATAATCCAGTTGCATCTTTTATGATTAAAAGAAAAAAAGGAATGGAAACATTTAACACAATAAAGAATCATCTGTATCCTATTTCAAAAAGTGGAAATTACAAACTTGAATTTGGAGACAGAATTACAAGAGGAGCCCCAACCCTGATAATTTTTCATGCAGACAAAGGAGCAGAAGAACACACAAATAATTCATTGATATATGCCACTTATTCGATTTTA
>CAYZBC010000166.1:0-11190 GCA_964476535.1 uncultured Maribellus sp. | reverse complement strand
GAGTCTTCAAAGCTAAGATTATTTCTAAATAATTTTATAACATTTGTTACATTTGAGCCATTTATTAATTCGTGTGTGCGTAATAGCAATGGGCAAACGACGACCTACTTTTAAGTTATACAGTTACGGTGAATATTCGGAATGGGAACGAGGAAGCCGTGAAATTCCAAAAATTTTGGACTTTAGCACTGAAATAGAGGCAAAAATTGGGACAGAATTCGGTTATGTTTTACACATAAAAAATGGGAGAGGCGAAAAAGTAGATTTTAAAATTGAACATCCTCCGTTTAAGGATGAAGAAGGTAATTTACGACCACCTTTTACGGGTGAGCAATTTATTAAATCCAACGATTTTGAATTCTATTTGGGCGACTGCGTATGGCAACCACTGGAAGATAAACTCGGTATTTGGGAGATTATTACTTATTATAACAACAAAGTTGTTGCGCAGAAGATTTTTAAGTTGGTGAAGAAATAAAGTCCATTTTCAAAAAATAGAAGTCATAAAAAAAGAACGGTTCTTTCTTTTTGAGAGAACGGTTCTTTCGATAAAAAGCTAAAAAATTTTCAAATTTGATATTGTAACTAAACTGTTTTTTTAACTTCTGCGGATAGTTTTTCCAGCGCGGCATCGGCTGTTGTCAACACTTCTGATACTAAACTTTTATAATACTTCTTTACCAATTTAGGATTGTCTTTGCCATCCACATGGTTAATTCGAATTCGAAATTCACGATGTTTTCGAATTATTCCACCGGCAATTTCCATTACGGCGTTATTATCAACTTTCGAGTTGTACTCCAATACATAAAAACAATCGCTCAATGCCAGTGACATCACTAAATCAATGTCTTTTTTTAACTCTCTTACACTTGCCATATTATTTGTGATTTAATTTTAAAGGTAAATAAATTTGAAAACAAAGGTATAGGATTATTGTCTAATTCTCGCTCCGCCTGTGGTGCCACCTTCTCCCTGAAACATATTATTATTCATTTGCTGGCGTTCCGGGTTTTCTTTTTCTTCGAGTGCCTTTTTTTCCTCTGCTTTCCGTAGTTGCTCTTCCAACTCCAAATCTCTAATGTTTTTGGTGAAAGTTAAGTCTTCAGTTAAATCCCAACTAATGGCATTTTCCCAATTCGAACGTACCTTAACTATCTCGTTTATATATGCCACTTTCTCTGGATGGTATTTATCCTGAAAACTTCCAGTATCCCATTTTCCGTTTCCATTTTCATCGTAAATAATTTTTACTTTGTATTTCTCTGGTGACAAATAATCAAAAATTACGGTTTGGTCATTTTCTATTGCTTGTTCCGCCAAAACATTTTCATCATCGTTGTTTTTGAGCAACTGTACCAACATTGGACACGGAACACTGGTTATTTTCAACAGAACAGTTCCATAATAATCTTCTTCGCGGGTTTTAAGATTTTTGCTTAAACGTTTGCTTGTAATTCCATAGATATTCTCACAAGCAGCCGAGTCAATTTCCAGGGTATAACTTGTTTCCGGTTCCCAATTAAATGAAATTGAATATTGTCTCCATGCCGATGTATCCTTTTCAAAATTATATTTAAGGGGCGTTTTTAGTGTGTCTTCGGTTAAATACAGAAGTATTTGCGTACTATCGAAAAAGCCAACGGGTTCTGGTGTGGTTAATTTGATATTTTTGTTTAAATCAAAAGCAGAGCTATTTATATCAGTAGTCCAGTTAAATTGTTGAATTGGTTCAGGTTTATCGACGTCATCCTCTTTCGATTTTCTCCTTTTCTTTGATTTCTCTACCACTACATCCTTAAAATTCATTTCAACCGTATCTTTCTGCACGTATAATTGAGCAGCAGAATCGAGCATATAATAAGAGAACTCCATAAACAAAGTATCTAAATTTGCTACTGTTGTATCTGAAATCCAAAAAACCAATGAATCCATTTTTTCATTGGGTTCTAATTGGTACCAATTGGTAGCTTCGTTATTTATTATATTTATGTTGAATGTGTCTTTTACCGGTTCATTAAAAATAACATTGCATTTGTAACGTGTTTCTCGTTTATACGAATCCATAAATTGGTCGAAAATATCTTCGCTAAACTGTCGCAGGTAAATTGGCTCGGGATAAAAATGCGTATGCCCTAAAATCATCATCGAATCCACTCCTTTCACCAAGGTGTCGAGCTCTTCATAAAATTCTGCCGAGGGTACAATTAGTGTATCAAAAAAAGCCAATTCTTCTGCGCCTTCGTTGTAAAGTAAATCGTTATTTGCATCGTTTATGGCAAAAATATTGTATTTGCCGGGCGCAATATTGTCAATCATAAAAAGTCCTGTTTCATCGGTTTTTGCAATGTAATTTGGTCTTACATTGTAAAAAGCTGAATCGTGCAAATTATTTTGCAACAATACTAGGCCACTTTCAACAGGCTCCAGATTAAATGCATTCAGTAACCGACCGGCAACTCGTAACGAATCGTAAACATCGCCAGTAGCAAACGAAAAGCGTAGATTTTTGTATGGGTTTTTTTCGTTATTATCGGTAATAGAATTTTTAAAATCAAGTGAATAAGTTACACTGTCCATTAAATCCTCATTAAACTGAATAACTAGCGATTTTCCTTTTGTGCGAATAGTTGGTCGTTTTGTTAAGGGGGGCGAAATCACCAATAATTCTGACACACCATCAGGAATAATGTATTCGTTAAAAGTAAATTCAACTTTATCGCCTTTGTAATTCAGCGCTTTATATACAGGAGTTGTTCCCAATAATATTGGTGGAATTGAATCTTTCGGACCGCCTGTTGGTACACCTTGGTTTGCACACGACGAAACAATAACAATCCATGCCAACACGGTTACTATTAATAATGGTATTTTTCCTTTAATTTGCATTCGTTTAAAATGGAGTACAAACATACAAATTCCTGCAAACATTGGGTGTTATGTGTTGTTAATTTAAATAGAGTCAATTGTAAATTATCTTAATGAACAGCAAACAAAATTCTAACAACAAATCACCAAAATACGATGTTGCATATATTAATCCCGGCTTTAACAATATTATAGAAGCAATGGCGCGATTAAATAACCGACAAAAAGTTTTGCTTGTTTTTGAAAATGAGTTAATCCGAAACGATAGGTTTCAGTTAACCCAAACTTTCCCACTTCACCTTATTGATCTGCCTAAAACCGTTAAAAATAGTCGATTATGGCAAGAACTGTTTTTACTGAGCCCTCATCTTATACAACCTCAAAAAGTAATTTATTCACATTCAAAAGGAGTAAGTACAGTTGCAAAAATTATCGATTTGTTTTTCCAAAATACCTTCAACACAAAATCCATTAGTTTAAATAAGCAGACACCAAAAAACCTTTCGTTCTTAAAAACCGAAGATTTAAATGGAATTATTTTTCAGGAATACAAAGTTAATGTTTCTCGTTTTTTAATTGAATTGATTAAATATTTCGAATTGAACGGAGGCAAAATAGTAATAAAGGAATCTCTCGTTTCTGAAGAAATTTCAACAGTAATTCATTGTAAAATTGAAAATAAGCGCAGTTTTATTGTTGCCTTCGAAACACCTTCAAATTTTGCGTGGGTTAACAAAATTGGAAATACTATTTTTCATTTCACTGAAAAAGAAAATAAACTTCAAGTTGACACAATACGCGCTGCTAAAAGAACACCTTCGAAAAAACAAGTTTTAAGTGAATTGAGTAAGGTTGTCACCTTTAATTCCTCCCAAGTAGAAGAAATTGAGTTACCTTTATTTCTATCAGCTAAAACGGTAGCAAATATTTTAAAAACCTTTCATAAATCTTTACCAGGTAGCTTTCTAAATGCAACGTTGCAAGATAATTACGAACTTAGTTTAGAGAAGTTCGACATTGCCAAACAAACCGGAATTACCTATCCTCAATTTAAAATTTTGTTCCATCGGTATGGAACAGGAATAGATGAAATGATTGATGAAGCTTATGAAAAAATGAATAAAACCCGCGATGCAAAAAAAATATGGAAAGAGGTTGAAGAGTGGTTTCAAAAAAAATACGAATGGAAAACATGAAAATAATAGAAGTGTTCGAATAAATTAAACTAACTTGTTTTTTGAAAAATTTAACTAAAAGTCTAATGGCGAAAAAGAAGAAAAAAAGGTATATAAAAAAAGGACAAACAGGAACATTCAATAAAAAGAAATTAAAAAATGCAATTCTCACGATACTTTATGAGGAACCGACAAAAACAATTAATTACAAACAAATATCGATCTGGCTTGGAATTAAAGACATAGAAACCCGCAAGCTGGTAAATGTGGTTTTGCAGGAGTTACACGACGACGATTACCTCGAACAGATTTCGCGAGGAAAATACAAATTGAAGGCAAAAACCGGAACGGTATGTGGAATTGTTGAAATGCAGCCACAAGGTTTTGCCTATGTAAACAGCGACGAGGTTGAACGCCCGGTGCTCGTTTCGTCACGCAATTTAAATCATGCAATGAAAGGCGACAAAGTGCGAATTAGATTGTATGCGCGTCGTAAAAAACACGATTTGGAAGGCGAAGTAATTGAAATAGTGGAACGGGCAAAATCGGTATTTGTTGGTACGGTTCAAACTTCACGTAATTTTGCTTTTCTTATTCCTGCGGGCAAAGTAGGATTCGATATTTTTATTCCAAAAGACAAATTAAACGGTGCGAAAAACGGACAAAAAGCCATTGCCGAAATTAACGAATGGCCTGAAAATGCAAAAAGTCCGTTCGGTAAAATTATTGAAGTTTTAGGTGATGTTGGCGACAATAATGCTGAAATGCACTCAATTTTAGCTGAATTTGAATTGCCACACAAGTTTCCTGAAAATGTAAATCTGGCAGCCGAAAAAATTCCACTTGAAATTCCAAAAGAAGAGATTAAAAAACGCCGCGATTTGCGCAATGTTACAACAATTACCATCGACCCGGCAGATGCCAAAGATTTTGACGATGCACTTTCATTACAAAAACTAAAAAACGGAAACTGGGAAGTTGGTGTTCACATTGCCGATGTTACACATTACGTTACGGCAAATACCATAATCGAGGAGGAAGCGCAAAGTCGTGCAACTTCTGTTTATCTTGTTGATCGGGTAGTTCCCATGCTTCCCGAGCGTCTTTCGAATGGAGTTTGTTCGCTGCGCCCCAACGAAGATAAGCTTTGTTTTTCTGTTCTCTTTGAAATGGACGATGAGGCAAATATTTCAAGCGAGTGGTTTGGAAAAACAGTGATTCACTCCGACCGAAGATTTGCTTACGAAGAGGCACAGGAAATTATTGAAACAAGTGAGGGAGATTATTCGGTAGAGGTGTTAACAATGGACAAATTGGCTAAACAACTTCGTGACAAACGGTTTAAAAAAGGCTCGATTGCGTTCGATCGGGTAGAATTAAAATTTAATATCGATGAAACGGGGAAACCACTTTCGGTGTATTTTAAAGAAGCGAAAGATTCCAATAAACTGGTTGAAGAATTTATGCTTCTTGCCAATAAGCGGGTGGCCGAATTTATCGGTAAAAAAAGTGGAAATAAAACGCCAAAGACTTTTGTTTACCGAATTCACGACAAACCCGACCCCGACAAATTGGATTCGTTAAACACATTTATTCAACGTTTTGGTTATGGATTGCAGCTTACCAGCGCAAGTACAATTACAAAATCGTTAAATACTTTGTTAAGTAATGTAAAAGGTAAAAAAGAACAAAATTTGGTTGAAACCCTTGCCATTCGTACTATGGCAAAAGCTGCGTATTCAACCAGAAACATTGGGCATTATGGTTTGTCTTTCGAATATTATTCTCATTTTACTTCTCCCATTCGTCGTTATCCCGATATGATGGTTCACCGGCTACTGGAAAGGTATTTGAACGACGGGCGTTCCGTAAACGAGCAGAAATTCGAAAGTTTATGTAAGCATTCTTCCGATATGGAAACAAAGGCTGCCAATGCCGAGCGGGCGTCTATTAAATACAAACAGGTGGAATTTATGCAGGATCACATCGGGAAAATTTATCCTGGCGTAATTTCCGGAATTACCGATTGGGGTATTTATGTTGAGCTTAATAATAAAATTGAAGGCATGGTACCACTTCGTGAACTGGACGATGACTTTTACATTTTTGATGAAAAAAACTATGCACTCGTGGGCCGCCACTCTAAAAAAATGTACCAATTGGGCGATGAAGTAACCGTAAAAATTTGGAGAACCAATTTAGAGCGGAAACAACTTGATTTCCTTTTAGCTCAAAATGAGGAAATTGATAGTTTCGAATAGTAAATACATTAATATCAAATGTTTATAGGTGATTCAGACGATTCATGTTAAAATCGTCTGTTGCGTTAAAATATTCAAAACGTTTTTTATGGGTAAAATAAATAGTTATATTTGTTCTCAATTTTTAATACAACAAACGTTTTAAAAATGCAAAATAAAATCGAAAACGGGAATAAGAAAGACCTTAACAGAGAAAATATTCTTAAAATCTCTCGTGAAATTTTCAGCAAATACGGCTATAAAAAAACTACACTCGACGATATTGCCAACGCAGTGCGCAAAGGGAAGAGTTCGCTTTACTATTATTTTAAGAGTAAAGAAGATCTTTTTCAGGCAGTAATAATGAAAGAGGTTGATATTTTGGCCCACGAACTTGAAATTGTTATTAATCGTAACACTGATCCAGTGGAAAAATTACGTGATTATATTTTAACCAAACTGGCAACTTTCAGAAGTCTGGCTAATTTTTATCATGCCATTGAAAGTGATGTTACGGCAGTTGGTTTTATCGATGAAATGAAAATCCGTTATGAGCAGGATGAAATACGGATGATAAAGAGGATTCTTATTGAAGGAGTGCGCAAAAATGAATTCGAAATTTACGATTTCAATTTAGCTGCCATTGGAATTACAACAGCTATTAAAGGTCTTGAAATGCCTTTGTCGGCAGGCAATTATGGAGATGTTAATCTGGAACGTAGTGTGGATATTATTTTGAAAATTATGTGTTATGGGATTATGAAAAGATAATAGAAACACAACAAAATAAAAGAGGCTGTTCGATATTTATCGAACAGCCTCTTTGTTTATTATAATTTCTCTATTTAATCTCAAAGATTAAAGGCCCAGTAACATTTCAGCTCCCCAAAAGAGGCCAAAAATAAATGCCATTCCTGCAATTGCACCTGCTGCCAATGTGAATAATAAATTCATTGGTAATTTTTGCTTTTCGTTATCAGATAATGTAGTAATTACTATCTGATTTTGATTAGTTTTTGTTTCCATTGTTATATCTATAAATTATATTAAGACTTAAAAGTCCGGTACAAAAATATCTCTTTTAAATACAATTGACTCATTAAGCTTTCTTTTGTTAATTTACTGTTAACGTGTGTTTTACGTTTTTAAAACGTAATCGAGTTTAAAATAGTATATTTTTTTTGGATAATATTTTTCAAAAAAATAAGGAACTGGCAACATAAAACTGTCAATTCCTTATTCGATATTTTAAGTTATAACCTGCTAAATAGCCGATTCAAATTGTTTTAAAAAACGCACATCGTTTTCGAAAAAATGGCGAATATCTTTTATACCATATCGTAACATGGTAATTCTTTCAATTCCCATTCCGAAGGCAAAACCGGTATATTTTTTACTGTCTATATTACACCCTTCCAAAACATTGGGGTCAACCATTCCACAACCCAAAATTTCAAGCCAACCGGTATATTTACAAACGTTACAACCTTTTCCTCCACAAATGGTACAACTAACATCCATTTCGGCGCTTGGCTCCGTAAATGGAAAATAAGAAGGGCGCAATCTAATTTTGGTTTCTTCACCAAACAACTCTTTCGAAAACTGAAGCAGCGTTTGTTTCAAGTCGGCAAACGATACATTTTCGTCAACATATAAACCTTCAATCTGGTGAAAGATACAATGTGAACGCGCCGAAATGGCCTCATTACGAAAAACACGTCCGGGAAAAATAGAACGTATCGGAGGTTCGGTATGTTCCATCACCCGAATTTGTACACTCGATGTGTGGGTACGCAACAAAACATCAGGTTCTTTTTCAATAAAAAAAGTATCCTGCATATCGCGGGCTGGATGTTCGGGTGGAAAATTTAAAGCTGAAAACACATGCCAATCGTCCTCTATTTCCGGACCTTCGGCAACAGTAAAACCAAGCCGGGCAAAGATGCCGATAATCTCGTTTTTCACCAACGAAAGTGGATGTCTGGTTCCCAGTTTAATGGGTTCTCCCGGCCTCGTTAAATCCTCACCAAGTTCACCGCTTTCAATAGCATCGAACGACTCTTTTAAAGAATTAATTTTATCAAGAGCAAAGTTTTTTAACGTATTAATGGCTTGCCCAACATCCTTTTTCTGTTCGGCACGTACATCTTTAAAGTCGGCAAACAATTGACTAATGCTGCCCTTTTTACTAATAAATTTAATACGAAGTTCGTCAACCTCTTCAATTGTAGATGCAACGGCTGCATCAATCTCTTCGCGTAATGCCTTAATTTTATCTAACATACTACCCATATAAAATTGAATGGCAAAGATAATCATTCAAATTAAAACTGAATGATATTTTTTAGGTGCTTAGACATATTCTTAAATGTGACTAAATTTGTGTTTCTGAAATATTTGGAAGGTGTAATTATTAACACATCATAAAAACCCCAAAATTAAGATCTAAAACAATTGAAATGTTTTAAATTGTATTTGACTTTTGAGCCCTGCGCTTTATTTTTAAAATCGATAACTTTAAAAATCAACACTAATTAAGCTCCTACATCCCAGCGGCGGAAATACAATCCTTGTCGAACAATGGGCAATGTTTTAACTTCAATTTCTTCCATTTGGGTTTCATTTAATGGTGAAAATTCAGATGCAATTCTTACATTTTCCTCAATTTGCTCCACGCTGTCGATACCTATAATAGAAGTGCTTACCGGAAGACTCATGTTATAAGTTAAAGCTTCTTTTATTGAAATGGTTCCCGACAAAGGTGTTCGATTCCTGGCATCTGTTTGTTCTTCAAGGGGCGGTGGAGTCCAGCATGAAAGCATCCGTCCACGTGTAGCAATTTTCATTCCTATAATAGCAATTCCCTGTCGTTGCGCTTTCGGCAAAAGATAATTTTTAAAGCTAAGATAATGTACATCGGCAGCATTTACGGCTAATAAAATTGAATCGAAAGGGTATCGTTTAATGGCTTCTAAAAGAACGAGTGGCTCATAATGTCCTGTAATTCCAATATTCCGGACGATCCCTTCTGACTTTGCTTTCTCCATAGCTTTCATGGCACCATCGTTAGCAAATATTTGATCTATTTGATCTTGGGTTCTAATATTGTGAATTTGCCAGGTGTCGAGGTGATCGGTTTGAAGGTTTTTCAAACTTTCTTCGAGCAGACGCATGGAACCGTCGTAAGTCCGATCGTGGGTTTTAGTAGATAGCCAAACTTCGTTCCGGCGGGTTTTCATAACCCGGCCAATATTTAACTGGCTTACTCCCTTTCCGTATGATGCCGCAGTGTCGATGTAATTCACCCCCAAATCTATGGCACGGTTGATTATTTTTTCCGACTCTTCTTCTCTGCCTGCAATTTCGAGAGTTGCCTGCCCACCCAAACTTAGCACTCCTACTTTATAACCTGTTTTACCAAACGAGTTGGTGGGCATAGCACTGTAAGTTGTCGGATTAAACGGATTTTGGTCGTTCTTTTTAACGGGAATCTGACTGTATTCCTTTTCAGAAGCTAATACATTTCCAACGGTTACAGTGGCTGCAGCAGCCAAGCCAGTTCCTAAAAATTTTCTGCGATTGATGTTTTTCTTTTCCATGGAGTAGTTTTTTTAGGTTTATAATGGACTACAAGATATTTTAAATTTATGAATTTTAAAAAAGAATCTTCATATAGGTATTTAATTGTCTTTCATTTTGGCACTATCTATAAAGTAATCTTTTTTGTTTTTACTTTTCTAAATGGAAAACTAAACAATTAAAGAAACTGTTTAAATGAACTTTATTATTCGAATGATTTGCCAAGACAATGGTTTTTGCATATTTTTGCAGTCCCTAAAAAAAGAATGGTCAGATCCATTGGTTGGCGGAAGAAGCACAAAATTCGTTTTTAGCGGCAAATGATGGTTATATAAATAGGGTACCTTTTAAGATATATGGTCCCATAGTTCAACGGATAGAATAGTAGTTTCCTAAACTATAGATCCAAGTTCGATTCTTGGTGGGATCACAAATAATCGCTGACTGTTAAATGGTTAGCGTTTTTTTGTGGTTGTTTCTGTATCCTTTTCAGCAAATTATCACTTAAAAATCATACCTGCTTCCAAGTGAAGTTAAATTATACAATTCAAAGAGTAAATTAGAAAAACTAGACAAGTTGACGATCTTCGCCGAAGTAAATTGACAACCCCCATTTTTTCAAAACTAATGGAACTTTTTCTGAAATTATTTTGAATCAAAAATATTTAAAATTCACAGTTTTTTTTACAATACTTTTTTCTCAGCGATTCGTCTTTTAATTCAATCCGGTGGAATTGGTCTAGTATTTTATCGACAATGATTTTTTATCCGATATCGAAATGCTATTCTGTAATGGACGAATGATTACTATTTTTACCAACCAAGGCAGCCGCTTGAAAAGCGGTATCCGCCGACCTGTACATTTTATCTGTTTTGGTTTTGTGCCTCCTTATGTGAAAGGTGAAAAAGAAAAAGGCAAATATTAATTGGTAGTCAGCAATTGCCTGTAAAGAAAATTCGTGTTCTTTTGCCTGTTGGGTGGTAAATATTCCAGCTTTTCGTATTGAGGGCAAAACATCATGAGTTACCCACCCTTTAAATGTTTTAGCCTCTGGTTTTGAACTACTTAGAATTAAAGAGTACAACCCGAACTCATTTGCAATCCAGATCCTTCTTGATTGACCTGACCCACTTCTGAGGTTGGTCAGCTTGCGTTCATCTTCGTCTAAACTGTTTTTAATAATATTACTAGGCATTGCGTATTCAAGTATATTGCAAACGTCAATACCTGCAAACCAAAGTGTTGTGAGAGGTTTTGAATTCCTGCCCTGACACATCGCGAATGATTACTATTATACCAACCAAGGCAGCCGCCCGAGAAGTTGGCA
>CAYZBC010000165.1:0-11347 GCA_964476535.1 uncultured Maribellus sp. | reverse complement strand
TTAAATGTGTTAAGAAGTGCATTCTAGACTAAAACCCACTCTCCATTAAAAGAAACTTTTTTAGTTGAAGGGTGAAAGTTTTTGCCATCAAATGCAAAAATAAAATCAGTATCTTCATAAAGTTTATTTTCTTTTAATTCATTTTTGTTTTGTGTCGATTCAACAAACAAAACCATTGCCGGTTTTATAATTCCTAACAATGCAGACGATTCAATAATTATAGGGCTCGTTATTGGAAGACTCTCCAATAAACGAAAGAAGGCGGTTTTTAATTCGTTATCAATAACTTGAATCAAATAACTTTTTTTTGCTCCCGATTTTAAATAACGAGCGGTGTCTTTTGATGTGTTTGCATTGGTTTCTTCAAAAATCGCCCAGTTTTTATCTTTGGCAATTTCAACCAAACCCGGAGTGGTTGAATGGAAATGTGGCGTAATTTTTACGGCATAAATATCCTTTTCATTTCCGGTTTCGATTAGCTGGCAGGCGAGTGTTGTTTTGCCAACATTTCGACCGCTTCCCGCTATAAGTAAAATGTTTTTGAAAAGCTGTTTCATTTTTTTCTGGAAAGATAGAAATAAAAATTATTCGGTTGAACAAATCGTGATTTGAAAAATCCCGGAAGCAAATGGTTCGGAGGTTTGTGTTGTAATTATATTTTTTTTGAGAATAGGTGCAAGTCCGCCTAGTTTGTAATACTTTTTAAAATTTCTGTTGTGTTCTTTTCCGGCCAGAAACTCGATAATTTTTACAGCTAAACTGTATGTGTTTTTTGGAAGCGGTACGGAATAATCGACAATAATAATCTTTTTTCCTACTCGTTTCAACTCGTTTAGAATAGGGGAGTGTATTTCTGGGTCGAACTGGTGCAATGCCATTGAGAGTGTAACTACATCAAACTCTTTTTCCGTAAAAACAGACAATTGGGAAGCATCGGCAGTAATAAATTCTATGTTATTTATGCCCCGTTTTTTTTGTTCGAATCGCGCTGCTTTTAACATGGATTCCGACAAATCAATTCCAATAACTTTTTTGGCATTTTCAGCCAAATCGAAAACCAAAGCCCCTGTTCCACAAGCCACGTCTAAAACGGTTTGACCGCCTTCAATATTATTTTGTATTAACGTGCGTCCCGACTTTAAAAGTGGATCGATAAAAGTTCTATAAAACCATCGTGTTACACCCACATTTAGTTATTTATTGTTTTGAAAAAATTCCAGATTTCGTCGCACCCGTTAAAGTCTCCATTTGTATTTCCAACTAGCCATTTCGGCAAATTCTGTTTGGTTCCGGGCCAGGTATGTCCGCCGTTCTCAATTTTAATAGCCACTACTTTTATTTTCTGATTTTCCTGATTTTGCCAAACCGTTTTAATGGCAGTACAATTGTCTTTTTTGTTTGTGTCCGGAAAAGGATAAACTTCTGATTTCTCAGTACAATCATTCATTTCTTTCCAGAGTTTGATGTTTTTATCAACACTTAAAATCTTACCTTTTTTTTTATTAAAAACAGTAACATGTCCTCCGTTGTACGGAACAAGCGGATCTTCTGTGCCATTGATAAAAATCACCGGCACCGGTTTTTTAGGGAAATTCTTTTTCGATTGTACATCACTTAAATTTGCTGCAACAACTCCAATCCCTTTAATTTTATTCGAAAGTTCGAATGCCAATCGTTGAGCCATAAAACCACCATTTGAAATGCCACATGTAAAAATATTTTCTTGGTCAATTGAGTAGTGTGATTGAAGGACTTCTATCATTTTCTCAAAAAATCCAACATCATTTATTCTTAGTTTTTGCGCAACTCCAAAGGTGTCGCGGGCTCCGTCGTTCCAACTTTTTTGAATTCCATAGGGGTAAACCGCAATAAAGCCATCGCGGTTGGCTAAATAGTTAAATCGGGCTCGGGTGGAGCGAATCAAAGCTTTGGCAGTGCCACCGCCACCGTGCAAAACAAAAACTGCCGGATATTTAATTTTTTCTGAATATTTTTCAGGAAGATAAACTTCGTACGATCTTTCGTAACCTTCAAAATTTAGGTATTCTGTTTCGGTCTGATATTGAGAATATCCACAAATTGAAATTAGAGAAAGAAGTAATATCAGGTATTTTTTTTGCAAGACGATAAAATATATTTGTATTTATATTGAACTGTATATTTCTTTCATTGTTGTACAATTGTTTTCAAAACTAATAAATATGAAGAAATTCCAATTCCTTTTTGTTCTGTTGTTTTTTGTATTTGCGGCATTCAAATCAGACAAACCTGCTTATTTCCTCTTTAATAAAGAAGGAAAAACGGTAAAGTATTCAAAAATGCTAAAAGAAATTGAGGGTGCAGATATTGTTCTGTTTGGCGAATCTCACGATAATCCCATTTCGCATTGGTTGCAATTGGAAGTGACTAAAAATATATTTGAATTAAAAGGCGAAAAACTGGTTCTTGGAGCCGAAATGTTTGAAAGTGATAATCAGGTATTATTAAATGAATTTTTAGATAGTTTAATTCCGCAAAGGAGTTTTGAAGCCGAAGCAAGATTGTGGCCCAATTATAAAACCGATTACAAACCGTTGGTTGAGTTTGCAAATAAAAACAGATTGCGTTTTGTAGCAACTAATGTCCCACGTCGTTATGCATCGATGGTGAACTCGACTGGTTTCGAAGGTTTGGAATCATTATCGGATGAAGCAAAATTATTCATTCCGCCCTTACCAATTAATTACGATGCGGAGTTAAATTGTTATAAAAGTATGTTGGAGATGGAAGGAATGGGCGACCACGTAAACGAAAATTTCCCAAAAGCACAGGCTTTAAAAGATGCGACTATGGCATATTTTATTTTGAAAAACTGGTCGGCTGGCCAGCTGCTTTTGCATTATCATGGATCGTATCATTCCGATAATTTTGAAAGTATTTACTGGTATCTTAAACAACAAAATCCAAATTTAAAAATAGTCACAATTACAACGGTTTCGCAAGATTCAGTTTCTGAGTTAACGGAAGAAAATTTTGGTTTAGCCGACTTTACAGTTTGTGTGGATGATGATATGACTAAAACAAGGTAGTTTTTTTTGAATAGATAATTATTCAAATGAAACCAATGCCGCCTTGGTTATAGAATAAAACTTTCATCTAGTGACGGAAAGTCATCGGGTGAAAGTTTTTAAATGTGATTTATTCAAGGTCTGACTCTGAGTCACGCTGTGAATTTTGTCAGGTACATTTCCCAAAATATTGAGCTATTGACAAAAAGTCACCGGCTCAACCTAAAAAATCTATTTCGCTGGAATGTTCTCCAAAACATTCAACAGAAAATCCCAATATTTCTGAACCGTTCCGATGTTTACTTTTTCATCGGGAGAATGTGGGAATTTAATGGTCGGCCCAATGGAAATCATATCCCATTTTGTATAGGTTGAACCTAAAATACCACACTCCAAACCGGCATGCATTGCCAATAATTCGGGTTCTTTTTTAAACTGCTTTTTGTATAATTTTCTCATTACTTCAAGAATCTCCGAATCTACTTTTGGTTGCCATCCCGGATAACTTCCTTCGAAAACAACCGAAGCTCCTGCCAGTTTAAAAACCGACTCTAATCTTGATGCCAACGCTAATTTTGCCGAATCAGAAAAACTACGAACCAAACAACTTACTTCAATGGTTTTCTTTCCTGTTTTTACAATTGCAAGATTTGAGGATGTTTCAACAGTGCCAGACATTGTGTCACTCATTCGAACTACGTCGTTGGGAGCAGCCCAAACCGAATTGGTAAGTGCCTTTTGCAGCAATTTCACCATAATTTTTTTTGGCATCGCAGTCGGCTCAACGTCAATCGATAAATAAGGTTCAACATTTACCAACTCAGCTTTTATCCGGTCGGCAATAATTTCAACCAACAATTTAAAAGCTTCTGCCTTACCAGATTTTACCAATACCAATCCAAAAGCTTCGCGTGGAATGGCATTACGAAGACTTCCTCCCTGAATATCAGCAAGACTAACTTCTAATTCTTTATTTAGTTCTTTTAATAACCTGAAGAATACTTTATTGGCATTCCCACGACCCAAATGAATATCAACTCCCGAGTGACCACCCTTTAAACCAGAGACTTTTAAATTGAAAGCTGATGTTTTGTTAGGGATCCTATTCGTCAGCTTCTTTTTGAAGGTCGCAACTACATCAATTCCACCCGCACATCCAATACTGAATGTTCCTTCGTCTTCGGTGTCGGTGTTTAAAAGAATGTCCCCTTTTAAGATTCCATCTTTTAACCCTTTTGCACCATCCATTCCGGTTTCTTCGGTAGCGGTTAACAATACTTCAACTGGCCCGTGTTTAATGGTTTTTGAAGCCAAAACTGCCAATGCCGATGAAACGCCAATTCCATTATCAGCTCCCAGTGTGGTTCCGTTTGCAGTTACCCAATCGCCATCAATAAAAGCCTCAATTGGGTCGGTTTCAAAATCGTGATCTTTATCGCTGTTTTTTTGAGGAACCATATCGAGGTGACCCTGAAAAATTACACCTTTCAAATTTTCCATTCCGGGAGTTGCTGGTTTGCGGATTATTACGTTTCCAATTTCATCCTTTATGGTTTCCAATCCTAAACTTTCGCCAAAATTTACTGCCCAATCCTGAATTTTATCTTCATGATTCGAAGGACGGGGAATTTGTAATATTTGGTCGAAAATACTCCAAACTTCTGTTGGTTGAATATCTTTTATTTTTGTCATAACTGTATTGTTTTGTTTGAAGACCGAAGTTCGGAGATCGAAACAAGAAAAACTTCAGGCTTCAGACTTCCAACTTCCGACTTCTTTATTTTTTAATATTTGGCAATTCTAATCCGTAACCTTTGCGTTTGTCTTCGGCTTTTAACCATATCGAAGTTAGTAAAGCTAATAATGTAAGCCCCACAAAAATTGTCCAGGTAGTTTGATAATCATAGTTTACCATTTCGCCAGCATTTTTTGCTGCGGCAACACCCGGATTTGTTCTGTCGAGTACAATACCTACAAGCAATGGCATCCCCCACAACCCAAAATTCTGAACCCAGAAAATTAATGCGAATGCACTTCCCAATTGTTTTTCGGGAATAATTTTTGGTACCGATGGCCACATTGCTGATGGAACCAATGAGAATGCAATACCCAAGAGCAAAACATTAAAGAAGGCGGCTACAACACTGGTTATAAAAGGCAGGTAAAAAATAACATGTACAACAATTAAGAGGATAGAACCCAAAATCATTATGGAAGCACCTTTCCCCTTTTTATCATAAATATTCCCAAAAAATGGAGTTAAAAGCATTGTTCCGAACGGCACTAAACTGGGTAATAATCCTGCCCAATTTTCGCTTACACCAAACTTATTAACCATTAAATCGGGGCCATATTTATAAAACGGAAAAACGGTTGAATAGAAGAAAACACACAAAAGTGCAATTAACCAAAATCCACGGTTTGAAACAATTAGCCATAAATCAGAAAATTTGAATTCATCTGCTCCTGATTTAGCATCCTCTTCTACAATTTGAATATCCAATTTTCTGTCCAGGGTATTGTAATAAAAGAATCCAATCAGACCTAAAACCAAAAACACAACTACAATTAAAACAGTTGTTGCCACATCGTATTTGTTAGCAATTGCCGCTCCAAAAGCCAGAGGGGCAAACGAGCCTAAACGAGCAATTGCAACCTGCATTCCCATAGCCAAAGCCATTTCTTTGCCTTTAAACCATTTTGCAACTGCTTTCGAAACAGTTATCCCGGCATATTCAACTCCCACTCCAAAAAGGGCGAATCCAAATCCTGCCCAAAAAACCTGAGTTGTAATCTCCAGGTTTACAAGTGGAATTATCATAGGGATTTCGGGGCTACCAATTAAACCTTTAAAAGCTGCATATTTAATTAATCCCCCAATTATCATTATCAGAGCCGATGCAATTGTGCTAAAACGAATACCAAATCTATCAAGTACCATCCCAACAATTAGTAGCATAAAAAGGAATACATTGAAGAGCCCATATGCACTTGTAATAAAACCATAATCCACACTGTTCATCCCCATCGAACGTTCCATTATTGGTTTCAAAGGAGAAATAACTTCTGTGAACATATACCCGGCAAACATTGTAAACGACAATATTACCAAAGCAGTCCAACGTGCCTTCTTCGAATCCCGAAGCGTTTGTTTAATTAATTCAGTCATATAATTTATTTTATTTATGATTTTTTCAAGCGGATAAAAATAGCAAAAATAACAGGCTATAAAAATGATTGGAATAAAAAAGGGCAGTCAAACCGACTACCCAATATTATCTTATCTTTTTGAAACCGATTTAATCGCACCGGTTTCTTCGTGAAACCTTACAACATAGCCGTTATAAAGCAAATCGTCGGGAAGTGGCGCAACTACCCCAAATTGTGCAATTGTAATTCGTGCAGAAGAGATAGTATTCAATTCGTTTATAATATTTACTGTTGCAACTCCGGGCATTCGATAATATATCCCATTTTCCCCTACCGAAGGATTCTTGGTTTTTGCAGAATCAGCATATTTATCCGACAAGTTTTTCTCGATCTCAAATTCAATTAGTACAGGTTTTCCGGAGAGGTCGGATGGCGGAACAATCCCATTTTCATCGGAAACACGACAAATAACTTCGCTTTTCATTGTTGATTTTGTCGGGATATAATTAAAACTGAAAATATCATCTTTTTGAATTGTACGCCCCACAAACAAACTGAGGTAATTTTTTTCAATCTCTTTTAATTGCTCAATGCTTACTTTATATGCTTCTCCATCAGGGTGAAATTCATCAACCAAACCGGCTGCTATATAGTAACGATTCAAACGCGACTCCAAAATTCGTTTGGCAGCTTCGGCAGCTTTTTGGTCGGTATTAACACGTAGTGGGAGAAAACCATTGGTTGAGTCGCCGGGAATATAAAAAGGTGTATCGGTGAAATTATCAAACGAAAAATCATCCAATTCATCTGGGACTTGAACCAATTTATTGGTTTTTACAGCCAAAGGCTGCACATTCATATTGGTTGCATTTATTCCCGAAATACACCCGTTGGCAGTTAGGCTTACCAAAGACGCAACATCGCCCAAAGCTTTATAAACTTGCTCAGGGTCGGGTTCCGAGAACGTTTCAATCCTTACTTCAGTCACCGACCATTTCGATTCCGCGGTGGTTTTTACATTTTGTAATCCCAACAATTGTTCGGCATAACCGGCGTACGGACCTGGTTCGAACGTCTCTTTAATCGCACGAACATAGACGCGCAGGCCTGTTCTTGGTAAAGCATAAGTAATTCCTTCTATATATGTTGGTTCCACTACCACTTGGTCGTCATTTTTTTTACGCTGACCAAAAACCGGAATTACCAGAATTAAACCGATAATAATCGCTAGATACTTCATTTGTTTAAATTATTCGTTTTAAATAAGTATTCAAAAGTATTAAAATTATTTTGTTGAATCGCCATTTAAGGAGAGAAATGCTTGACCAAGATATTCGATTAGGTCACTGGCAATAATGGAAATTTCTGATTTTTCTTTTGCCGCTAAATCACCAGCCATTCCATGTAAAAAAACTCCTGATAAAGCAGCATTTTTCGAAGATAAACCCTGAGCCAATAAACCCAGTATTATTCCTGTTAAAGCATCGCCGCTGCCTGCAGTTGCCATTCCCGGATTTCCTGTTGAATTAAAATATAATTTTCCGGCCGGTGTTGAAATACTTGTAAAAGCTCCTTTTAATACCAAAATCACTTTATATTTTTCTGAAAACTGAACCTGCTTCTGAATTTGCTTAAACGAATTTGATGTTTCTCCAACTAACCTTTTAAATTCTCCGGGGTGCGGAGTTAGAATTGAATTTTCCGGTATTTTCTCCAACCAATCCCGATTTTCAGAAAGAATGTTTAACGCATCGGCATCTAATACGATGGGTACTTTTGTTTCCTCCAGAAGTGAACAGAGTGCACGACAAGAGTTTTGTTTTTGGTCGAGTCCGGGACCAACTCCGATGGAAGAAAATGGATTTAATTTAGGAAACTCCGTAAACATCGAATCATGCTGATCTACACTTGCCATTGCTTCTGGTACTGCAGTTTGCAAAATTGAATATCCCATTCGTGGAACATGAGAAGTAAGCAATCCAACACCCGAGCGCAAACAAGCTTTGGATGCGAGAACAGCAGCCCCCATTTTTCCAAAACTACCGGCGATTAATAATGCGTGCCCAAATGTTCCTTTGTGTGAAAACCGCTTTCGATTTGGAATTCGTTCCCGAATATCTTCTTTTTCAAGAAAATAGTAATTGGAAGATAATTTTCGAACTCCATCTTGATGAAGTCCAATTGGCAGCACCTCCCAAGTCCCTAAATGTTTTTCGTTTTCAGTAAATAAAAAACTGATTTTTGGGGATTGAAAAGTAAGCGTATAATTTGCCAGAATAATGTTTTCTGAAATGTTATTTGAATTGTCCTCGCCCATTAGTCCACTGGGAATATCGATGGCAACAACCGTAGTTTTAAGTTTATTAATTTGTTGAATTATTTGAGCAGGAAATGCTTCCAGAGGTCGGGTTAAACCGGACCCGAATAACCCATCCAGAATAATATCGTCTGGTTGAATTTCGGGAAACTCATTTAAACTGCTAATTTTTGAAAGTTTGATTTTGTTTTGTTCCTTTAATCGTTGCCAGTTTATTGCAGGCGAACTTTTTAATTCCTTCCCAAAATCGAGCAGGTAAACTTCACACACATAATCCAAATCGGCTAATTGCCGGGCAATTGCAAGAGCATCTCCCCCGTTGTTTCCCATCCCTGCAAATACAACCAATTTCTGTTCAGTTGAAAATTTATGAATTAACCAGTTTGTAATTTGCATGGCTGCCCTTTCCATTAAATCAATAGCAGCAATGGGTTCGTTTTCGATGGTGTATTTATCGAGTTCGGCTGTTTGTTTTGTAGTGAATAGTTTCATTTTTTAGACTTGAATATTAAGATCAAAAAATCAATAGAAACAAATATATTATTGTAAAATTACAAAATATAATTTCATGAATACAGACTTTTCATTCCGTATCTTGTTTTAGTTGGATACAGGGAGAGATAATTATTTCGATAAAATTTTTAATCAGACCATTACAGACAGCAATAAAATGACTGCTTTACCAAATCCCAAAATCGATATTTTTTTCATTACTCCAAATATAGATTCATATATAAAATTTATTACCATCCTTTTTTTTCAATCTAACCGCCAGAACCTGACCTTTATCAAGTTTGTAACCTGCAAAAGATTTCTATATTTGTCAGCCATAGATTAGTATTAAAACTATAAATTCATAAAAACAAAAGAATATGTTTAAAGATCATCCTAAAGGTTTGGTAGTGGCCTTCTTCGCAAATATGGGCGAACGTTTTGGTTACTACACCATGCTTGCCATTTTTGTGCTTTATATTCAGGCAAAATTCGGATTTACTACTGCAGAAGCCGGTAGTGTTTACGGAACATTCTTATTCGGGATTTATTTTCTTCCGTTGCTCGGCGGTTACATTGCTGACAATTTGCTCGGATACGGTAAAACCATTGCCTTGGGTACATTGATAATGTTTACAGGTTATGCATTACTTTCTCTGCCAGGAATGGGAATAATGATGGTTTATCTTGCTCTGGCCGTTATTTCCTTAGGAACAGGATTTTTCAAAGGAAACCTGCAGGCACTTGTGGGAAGCATGTACGACGACCCAAAGTACAATTCAAATCGTGACAATGCCTTCAATATTTTTTATATGGGTATTAATATTGGAGCCTTTTTTGCACCAACGGCTGCCGAATCTGTTGGAAATTGGGTATTAGGCAAAAAGGGATTCACCTACGACTCGTCGGTTCCACATTTAGCACATCAATATTTGAATGGTAAGTTGGAAGATGTATCTCAACTTACCCAAATTGCAAAAGCCCAAATGGGAGACAGTTTTAGCGATTTAACATCTTTCTCTCATTCATACATTGAAACATTAGGTGAATCGTACAATGCTGGCTTTGCTGTTGCAGCCGTAAGTATGATAGTCTCTTTTATCATTTTTGTTTCGTTTCGGAAATATTACAAACATGCCGATTTAACAGAAAAACAAAAAGCCAAATCGGATGAACATAAGGATAAAATTATAGTATTAAGTTCACAACAAATCAAGGAAAGGTTAATTGCTTTGGGACTTGTGTTTTTCGTGGTTATCTTTTTTTGGATGGCATTCCACCAAAACGGTTTTACGATGACCATTTTTGCCAGAGATTACACACAATTAGGCGATGTTTCTCCGGGTACATTTATTCTTTTTGACTTAACTCAACTTCTCCCAATATTATTTTCAATAATTGGAACGATTCTCGTATTTACGAGCAAAGAATTAAAAACCAAAGGAATTGGAGCTGCTATTATTGTTGTAAGCCTTGCACTGGCTTATTATACAATCAGCTCTCACACTGGAGACTATACAATTACACCACAGAAATTCCAGCATTTCAATCCTATATTTATCGTTTTTCTAACACCACTAATTATTGGGATGTTTAATGTTTTGCGTAAAAAGGGCAAAGAACCATCGGCACCAAAGAAAATTGGTTTTGGTATGTTGATTACTGCTGTAGGTTTTGGTGTACTTATAGCAAGTTCTCTTGGATTAACATCCCCCGGAGATTTAAATGGTGGCGTATCGGGAAACTTAATTTCACCATACTGGTTAATTACCTGCTATTTAATTTTAACAATTGCAGAATTGTTCCTTAGCCCAATAGGAATTTCGTTTGTATCGAAAGTTGCACCGCCGAAATACAAAGGAATGGCACAAGGAGGTTGGTTTGCTGCAACTGCAATTGGTAACGCCGCTGCCGGTTTTATTGGATTCTATTGGGATCGTATTGAATTGTGGCAATTCTTTACCATTTTAGTCGTACTTTGTTTAGTATCTGCGGCGTTTATTTTTGCGGTATTAAAAAGGCTGGAAGCTACTACCAACGCAGCTTAATCCGTTTGATTTATACATAAAATAGGCTGCCTGTTTTAAAGGCAGCCTATTTTTTTTATGTTTTATTTCCGACTAAATACTTATTTATGTAATCCAAAAGCATTAAAGAAGACATGCAACATCCCAAATAGAACGATTATAAGTAAAATAAAAATAGAAACTATCATCGCCTGCTTTATAATCTTATCATTATTTTGTCGTTCCCAACTACGGGATATTTTCTCCATTTTGAACACTACCTTTTTTAAAGCGATATCAGTGTCTTTTACAATGTAATCGTAAGCACCATATTT
>CAYZBC010000164.1:6023-11378 GCA_964476535.1 uncultured Maribellus sp. | reverse complement strand
GGAGTACTTTCCTAATTCTGGCTTTCAATTCAATGGTTCGAACGCGGTCTTTGTAAATATTGTGTGCATTTTGTTTTTGAATGTCCAACGATGCATCCGAATTATCATCCCAGCGACGAAACAAATAAATGAGGCTTTGGTTGCGCAGAAATCAAATTCACTCACTGAGTAGAATGTGAATTTTCAACAATACAATTTTCCGCAACCTCAATTAAAACAGGTTTTGCTGAAAAAACAAAAACACGATTCACCAACGGCTCATTTTTCAAAGAATCTACAAATTACTTTGTGTCTTTGTCACCGCAAAAAGCCACGAAACAATCTATCTTCTTCATTTGTATATTACAATTTTAGAATTACTGATTTACTTATTTTGCTTTCGTTATGCAAACGATCTAACACCGAAACCCGTACCTCGTATTTTTTCTTTTTCTTATTGATTTTTGAAAATTTGAAATCTTTGTTGTTTGTCAATTTATAAATGAATTCACTTTTCTCAGCATCAAAATTTTTTCCCTGTTCATTAAAATAAATAACAAACTGGTTTGCCCGATCCATTTCGTTCGGAGTTTCAACAACCGACCATTTCACTTTTTTCCCCGACTTTTTAATCTTTTGAACGGGTTGTGGAGGAGTATTGTCAATCCAACTCATGGGTGGAATAATTGCCGGGGTTTTATACAAATTCAACGTTAAACTGTCTTGAAAACCCATTAAATCGCGGTTAAAATGTTTGCTGCTATAAAATGCCGAACCATTAATTTTAGGAATGGTGCGCAACAATTCAATCTGTCGGGGTAACTCTTCGGGCATTGTCCATGCTTTTGTTGTTGAAGCCGAATCACTTTTATAAACCCCATGACCGATATACATTGCACGGTAGTACGCATGGTTTTTCCACCAGTTGGCAAGCAGTTCAAAATCGACTGTTGGATGGCCTATTTGCCAATAAATTTGTGGAAGTAAGTAATCAATCCAACCCTTTTCCTGCCATTTAATAACATCGGCATAAAGATGATCGTAGTTGGTTGTACCGGCATTTGTATTCGAACCTTTCGGGTCGTCGGCAACATTACGCCAAACCCCAAACGGACTAATTCCAAATTTCACCCATGGTTTTGTTGCCTTAATAGTATCATTCAACATTTTTATAATAAGGTCAACATTTTCGCGCCGCCAGTCGCCTTTATCTTCCGCCGAAAAACCACGATTGTATTGTTGAAATGAAGTGGTATCCGGAAATTCTTCAGCCAGTGGATAGGGATAAAAATAATCATCGAAATGAATGGCGTCAACATCGTAACGGGTTACAATATCTTTTACAACCGAAGTTACAAATTCACGCGTTTGGGGCAACCCCGGATCGAAATAGAGTTTATTGCCATAATTCAAAATCCATTCGGAATGTTGAAATGCAATATGATTTCCTGCCAGTACATCATTAAAATTTTGAGCAACGCGATAGGGATTCAACCATGCATGTAATTCCATTCCGCGTTTGTGGCATTCTTCAATCCAAAATTGCAAAGGATCGTAAAAAGGATTTGGTGCCATTCCTGGTGTGCCGGTTAAATACCTCGACCACGGCTCCAATTCCGATTGATAAAATGCATCGGCAGCCGGACGTACCTGCAGAATAATGGCATTCATCCTCAAATTTTGGTGCATGTTAAGAATCTCAATAATTTCTTTTTGTTGATCTTTTGTTGAGAGTCCGGGTTTCGAGGGCCAGTCGATATTTGCAACGGTTGCCACCCAAACCGCACGAAATTCGTGTTTAGGAGAAAAAGTTTGCGCTTGAAGAGTAAAATATAAAATAAAAAAAATAAAAAATATTGATATGTGCTTCATCATCCGCTTAATTAAAATCAATAAAAGCAAAAGTAATTATTCAAATTTATCAAAAATCCTTTTGGCGAGAATTAAATGATATTTTCTAACTTTGTACAAATGAAATTCGAATGAACGAATCAGAGATTAAAATAAAACTATTTCAAGAAATAGACGCTCTCGGAAATGACAAATTAATAGAATTACTTGGAATTATAAATAACTTCCTTAATAACAAAGATGATATGGAGGAGTGGAATACATTAAGCTCTCAGCAAAAAAAAGGGATTAATTATGGCATTTCTGAACTCGACAAAAACAAAGGAATCGAACACAATTTGGTAATGGAAGAACTTCGAAAAAAGTATGGTATTTCATAAAAATGTGCTTTGGTCTCCCGCTGCAAAAAAAGATATCGAGAACATTACAGACTATCTAATGAAAGAATGGGGAACCAGAATTGTTTCCAATTTCCTTTCAAAACTGAATTGGATAATTTCCCAAATAGTTATTAATCCAAAACAATACCCCAATATAAACTCCAAATTAAAAATTAGGAAATGTGTGATAACCAAGCAAAATACCTTGTTTTACAGAATCAAAGACACGAAAATAGAAATTGTTAGAATTTATGACACAAGACAAAATCCAAAAAAGCTTAGAATACTTCTCTAGAATAAGCATAGAATTATATTCATAATTATTGCCACAATGATTTTAATAGCAGACAGCGGTTCAACAAAAACGAGTTGGTTTTATTCCAGAGAAACAAATCATTCCGAGAAAATCTCAACCAGCGGAATAAATCCTTTTTTCAGGACAACGGAAAATATTGTTGACGAGCTACAAAAAGAATTAGTACCAAAAATAGACTCAACAATTTTTGAGATACATTTTTATGGGGCCGGAATTATAAACGAAGAAAAGGGAGCAGTTGTAAAATCTGCATTGCAACAACTTTTTCCACTGGCAAAAATTAAAGTTCAAAGTGATTTATTAGCCGCTGCCCGCGCATCATTTTGGAATAAAAAAGGAATTGCCTGCATTTTGGGTACCGGTACAAATTCGTGTTTGTACGACGGGGAGAATATTATAGAACACGTACCTTCGCTGGGTTTTATTCTAGGCGACGAAGGAAGTGGAGCGACTTTGGGACGCAAATTAGTTGCCGACTATTTAAAGGGAATTACACCTAAACACATTGCAAAAAAATTTCAACAACAATTTCCGCTGGACTATGCAGGTTTTCTGGAAAGCGTTTATAAAAAAGAAAAGCCAAACAAATTTCTTGCACAGTTTGTTCCTTTTTTGAAAGAAAACATAAATGACCGTTATTGCAGCCAACTGATTGAAAATTCATTCGTTGAATTTTTTGAAAGAAATGTAAAACATTATACAAACTTTAATGAATTGGAGATTAGTTTTGTTGGGGGAGTAGCCCATTTTTTTCAGGAACAATTAAAATCGGTATTAACCAAAAATAACTTAAAATTAGGTACTATTCTACTGGAACCGTTGGACTCGTTAACTCAATTTCATTTGAAGAGTGTGGGTACTAAAATATAGTTTCCTAAAAAAAGTCAATGGTGTTGGTAAAAATTAATAAATAATGGAAATAATTTATTGTCGTATTCTGCACCCCAAACCCCCTAAAGGGGGCAGTCGCAACTAGTAACGTACGCTGATTGGATACAACAGAAAGTCCCCTTCAGGAGATTTAAGAGTATAAAGACAAATGCGACATTATTTCATTTTTCATACTTAAATACTATGAATTTATTACGTTCCTGCGGAACTTAAGAATAATGGGATTTATTTTAATTCTACCCATATTTAGGGTCTGCTGCAAAATGTATTAATTGTTGATAATGAATAAAATAAATGACCGTTTTGAAGAACGATGTGCAAACATATTTAATGCTTAACCGAAAAAAGCTTGCACTTGAAATTTTAATCTGTTCTAAAAATTATCCCAGAGGGATGAAATGTTTATAGGAAATGGCTTAAACGTGCGGATATTCGACCCCAGCTGGGGTCGAACAACTTTCTAATCATCATTTTCTATAAATATGTGACCTCGCTGAGGTCAACCTGAACGTTCAAGGAGTTTTTCAGCAGACCCTATTTATTCCTAACGGAACTTTCCTAGCAGTTCAAAATGGTGGTAAAAAGGTAATTACATAATTATTAAAAAGTTCCGTAGAAACAAGATGTTATTTTGCCGAACACAGTAAAAAAAAGTATAATATATATATTACATGAACATTACAGAATCGAGTTCGAACTACAATAATTTGGAACAAATGAGTGTTGGTGAATTGTTGGAAGGAATTCATAACGAAGACAATAAAATACTGCCCGCCATTAAAAAAGTTCTTCCACAAATAGAAAAATTAGTTTCCGAAATTGTTCCCCGGGTAAAAAAAGGAGGTCGCTTATTTTATATAGGAGCAGGCACCAGTGGGCGACTTGGGATTTTAGATGCCTCTGAAATCCCACCTACTTTTGGAGTTGGCTACGAATTGGTTATTGGTTTAATTGCAGGTGGCGATCAGGCCATCCGAAAAGCAGTTGAGTCGGCTGAAGACGATGAAAATCTTTCGTGGAAAATTCTGAAAGAACACGACATCAATGAAATGGATACAGTTATTGGAATTGCAGCCTCGGGCAGAACACCGTATGTAATTGGAGCTGTAAAAAATGCAAGGGAACATGGAGTTCTCACCGGCTGCATTACAAGTAACGAGAATACCTTACTTGCACAAAATGTTGATTTCCCAATTGAACCAATTGTGGGACCAGAGTTTGTAACCGGCAGTACCAGAATGAAATCGGGAACCGCACAGAAATTAATTTTGAACATGATTACAACCACTTTAATGATTCAGCTGGGAAGAGTGAAAGGAAACAAAATGGTGAACATGCAACTCACCAACGAAAAATTGGTGATGCGGGGAACACAAATGATTGTGGACGAGTTGGGTTACCCCGAAGCAAAAGCAAAAAGCTTATTGCTTTTACACGGTTCGGTTCAAAAGGTTTTAGATGAAACAAGCAAAAACAAGGATACAAAATAGTGCCGGGTTATGTTAAAATATTGGAACTGGAAACCCAGATATACTATTCTGAGTTTGAAAATTCTAAAAATAAATCTCAATGTTATAAAACGGCTTAATATTTGAATCTTTCGTGAATATCTTTGGTAATTATTACTGGTAAAGTCAAAAAAATAATATCTTTGCAATCAGAATCTTATATCAATCTAAAACATTGATTGTGAAAAAATATTTAAGATAAATCTCGGGCTTACCTTTCTGGTAAGTTTGTGGTTTTTAGGTTTAGTTGGTTTAGGTTAGAAAGGCTGTCAGAAGGGCAGCCTTTTGTTTTTTATACAGTTCAGCTGCACATCGAATAACAGATCACATAATATTCTTGTGGGGAAAGAGGTGGAATTTAATCTTTGTATACAGAAAACAAAGACATTAATCATCGAATAGTATGTTAATTATAACTTCAAAAACCTTA
>CAYZBC010000164.1:0-5923 GCA_964476535.1 uncultured Maribellus sp. | reverse complement strand
GGATAATATTTCTACTAAGGTTACCAAAATTTGAAATAAGGTTTTTTAATTTCAAAAAGTTACCAAAATTTGAAATAAGGTATTTTAATTTCAATCCACTAATTCATTTTTAATTCTACTGTATTTTCCTGTTTAACTAAACAAATATTTAAGCTTTAAAAACAATCTCCACAAGAATATGATGTGATCTCAAAATAGCCTCATTTTTTTTATTCCATTTTAAAAAACACACTTTTTATATTAGTTTATTAAAAAATAATCTTATATTTCGCAACCGTTAACGGAAATAAAAATTAATAAAAATTAACTTTTCGTTTTTTTTTATTAATTTTGAATTAAACTAATTACGAATTAAAACCTATATGCCTATGTAAAAATTCCATTTTACTTATTGAGAAAACGAATGGATTAAAATAAGTTTTTATTCATTATTTTTCAAAATCAAGATTCAATTAAATTTAATAATTACATTAATTATTCACTAAACAAATCAAACTTATGAAAAAAAGTACAACGCAAAATTCTTTGCCAGGTATGCGAATAACGCTCTTGGCAAAATTATTTTTAGTTGGGATTTTTCTTGTTTCCCAATTAGGGGCATTCGCCCAGCAAAAAACACTAACTGGTACTGTGGTGGGAGACGACGGGGTTCCTATTCCAGGGGTTACGGTATTCGTTAAAGGAACAACTACCGGTACCGTTACCAGCATCGACGGAAATTATTCCTTAATAAATGTTCCTGAAAATGCAACACTTTCATTTTCCTTTGTTGGAATGAAAACACAGGAAATTGAGCTTGGAAATCAAACAGCTATTGACATTACAATGGCACAAGATGCAATTGGTCTCGACGAGGTAATTGCAATTGGTTATGGTACTGCCAAGAAAAAAGACGTAACCGGTTCGATTGTAAATGTTAACGCTGATGAACAGATGAAATATCAGCCGGCAAACGTTCAGGAAATGCTTCGAACTGCAGTACCTGGATTAAAGGTTAGTTATAGTACAAGTGCTAAAAATTCCCCTGATTTTGAAATTCGGGGAGACAATACTATTAAAGCAGACAGTGACGATGAGACCGCTGCAAACCGTCCACTTATAGTACTCGATGGAGTAATTTTTAACGGTGACATTGCTGAGATTAATGTACAGGATGTTGAAAGCATCGACGTTTTAAAAGATGCAAGTGCTGCATCTATTTATGGTTCGCGTGCATCAAATGGTGTAATTGTTTTTACAACCAAAAAAGGAGTTGTAGGGAAACCTATTGTTCGTGCAAGTGCGAAACTAGGTGTTGTAACCGGTGCGAAGAGAATTTCGTCTTTCAAAGCTGGCGATGGAGTAATGAACTGGTTAACGGACATGAATGAGTCTATTAACAGTTTGACTCTTGACGATTGGTCGAAATATGAAAAATATGAAGATGTTGCGTCTCAATATCAAGGCGATTGGTTATCAGCAAATGGTATTGCCGGGCAAACAGATCCTACAGCTATTACCACTGCATGGCTTAACACTATTGGTTTTGAACCAAACGAAAGAGAAAATTACCTTGCCGGTAAAAGTTACGACTGGCAAGACTTCTTGTTTCACACCGGACTAAGACAAGATTATGACGTTAGTGTCTCGGGTCGCACAGATCGCGTGTCTTATTATTGGTCGTTGGGATACCTCAATAGTGAGTCGGTTCAGGTTGGAGAGAAATTTTCATCCATTACATCGCGCTTAAACCTTGACGTTAAGGTAACCGATTTTTTTAGCATGGGAATAAATGCAAATTTCACTTATCAGGACGAGGGGGACGAACCTATTGATAATGGGGGTTACCGCACAGCCTCACCATACGATACCCCATGGGATAATATTGTATGGGATAATCCGGAAATTGAAGATACAGGTAACTATCCAAACAGATTCCCAAAAGAATACCTTAAAGGAGCAGGTGCGGGATCAAACAAGGGTAATCCATATTTAAATCCGGCATATATTACAAGAAAATTCGACAGGTACAGAATATTTCCAACTATGTATGCGAAGGCTTCACTTCCATTTGGAATCACACTTACCACTAAAATGACAACACGTCTGGATTTCAGACAAAGATATGAATATGAAGATAGTGCCAACCCACAATGGGGACATGGTGGTTCTGTGGAAAGACAACACAATCAAACCTTCGAATGGCAAAATGATAATATTTTAAACTGGGACAAAGAATTTGGTGAACACCGATTTTCTGTTACAGGCTTGGTGAATGCAGAACGTAGCCAGAGTTGGTACACCGGTGCATCTGGTTCAAGTTTTTCACCAACCGAAGCGCTTGGATATCATGGTCTGCCATTTGCCCTTGTAACGGGAGTAGATTCAAACGATGAGGCAACTACACGAAATGCACTTATGGGACGTGTTAATTACGGTTTTAGTAATCGTTATAATATTTCTGCATCCATTCGTCGCGATGGTTATTCGCGTTTTGGTTCAGAAAATGTGCATGCAACATTCCCTTCTCTGTCAGCAGCATGGTCGGTTACAAACGAAGCTTTTATGGCAGGACGTCCTGAGTGGCTTACCTTCCTGAAGGCACGTGCAAGCTGGGGTGTAAATGGAAACAGTAGTGGTCTTGGTTCTTATCAGGCTTATGCCCGTTTAAGTGACAATAAATACCTGAATTATAACAATGGTTATTTTATAGCTCCATATCTTTACATCAACAGGTTGGCCAATAAAGAACTTTCGTGGGAGAAAAACCAGTCTTATAACTTTGCTGTAGATTATGGATTATGGGATGGCAAGGTAAGAGGCTCTTTAGATGTTTATTCTTCTTCAACTACTGAATTGTTATTAAATAAAAAACTACCTATTGTAACTGGTTTCGACGATATTACCACCAATGTTGGTAACCTAAAAAATCTTGGATTTGACTTTACTGTCAGTACAGTCAATGTTCAAACATCCGATTTTCTCTGGTCAAGTCAACTAAATATTCACTTTAATAAAAATGAAATTGCATCGTTAACCGGAGAAATGGTTGAATTAACTGATGTGGATGGAAATACTTATATGGGTGAGCAGGATGATATTGATAACGGATGGTTTATTGGTGAAAGCAAAGATGTAATTTGGGATTATGAAATAGATGGTATATATCAGTTGGGAGACGAAGCTGAGGCATCTATATTTGGTTTGTATCCCGGAGACTTCAAATACATCGATCAAAATGGCGATGATGTAATTAGTTCCAGTGATAAAATTTTCCAGGGATTAAAATCTAATCCATGGCACCTAACATTCAGAAATGATTTTGAATACAAAAACTTCGATTTGGGTGTTGTATTTTTGGCTAAATTAGGTTATAAAGGAGGTACAACTGAGCCATTTAATAATAGACAGGAGTACATTAAAAATCACAACTGGTACGACCTTCCTTACTGGACACCAGCTGCCCCAATTAACGATGCGGCAAGAATTAATTCTATAAATCTTGGAGGTGCAAACATTTGGCAAAACAGATCGTATGTACGTTTACAAAATATCGCATTTGGATACAATGTTTCGTCTGACCTTTTAGATGTAATTAAAGTGAGTCGTGCACGATTAGCATTTAATATTGATAATGTTGCCGTATTTACACAATGGATTGAGGGCGATCCTGAATCATTGAGAGAAATGCCAAGAACATATTCCTTTAGTGTGGACTTTTCATTCTAAAATAACAGATAAAAGTTTATAAATTAAAGATTATATTTAAATGAAAAACAATATAGATATGAAAAAAATAATAAAAATTAAAGGAATAATCCTTATTATGTTACTCACATTCACAATGTCGTGTAACGAAGACTTTCTCACCGAGGAGCCGATGTCGTTCCTGAGCCCTGAGAATACTTTTATTGATGCAGCAGGTTTGCAAACCGCATTGGAAACAGCACTGAAAGGTGTATTTAATCAGCTAAATGGTGACAACGAAGAGTTGATTTTTAATCATAACATGAGTGACGCTACAGTAGTAAGTGCTACAGATAAACCCGATTCTCCTGGTGTTGACATGAGGGTTTATGCTACACCTCTAAACTCCAGAGATAATGATGCCGGTCGAATGCGTTCGTTTTACAATGAAAATTACAAACAATTAAAAAGTTGTAATACCGTAATCGATTACATTGATATTCCTGATTGGACAGGAGGAGTAGATAATGCGGATAGAAATCACCTTTTGGGGAGTGCCTATTTTTTGCGTGCTTTTTTCTACATGCAATTAACTATGGATTTTGGAAATGTTGCATTTCCTTTAAACGTAGTATCAGAGGCAAGACAGGATTTTAAAGCCTTTAATATGCAAGGCATTTGGGATCAGATGATTGTTGACCTGGAGTATGCGGTTAAACATATGAAAGGCAAAAGCGAATTACCAAGTGGACAAGCACCTGTGGATGCTGCAAGAATAATGCTTGCAAAATATTATATGCTTAATGGAAAATTTGCTGAAGCAGAGGCTCAAATGAATACTGTTATTAGTGATCCTGAATCCAGGCTGTTTACGATGGCAGATGTAAATAGGGATTTTGTACCGGTAGGTAATAACTATAATGCTTATGGTACCGGAGAATTGCTTGCTGGTTTGGACTGTAATCAGCCTGCCGATCCTATAAATTTACTTCATATGGATGAAGGAGCACAGAAATCCAGTAATCCGGAAGGTATTTGGTTGGTTGTAAACGAACCATTTATTGATGGAAGTCAGAGTAGATCTGCATCAATTCGTGCATGGGGCCCTAACTTTGTAAGTACCAATAAAGGAGTAAAAGCACCTCCTACAGGTACAACAACTGGTATGAATATTGCACAAAACAGCGTTTCGAAACAAATGCATAAATGGGGACGTGGACAGGGATTTGGTCGTGCAACCAATTACTCTCAATTCGAGATATGGCAGTATAAAAGTGAAAACGACAGACAGGATTATCGCCACAGAAGAGGCAACTACTTTGAAATGGATATGTTGGTATACGACAATCCTGATTTAGAAGGTACCGAGTGGTTCGAGCAACCTGCCAGACTTTGGCATGGTGATGTTCTTTTGTGTGAAGATTCAATTCGTTGTTGGTATGGTTATCCAATGTACAAATTTTATGCTCCAAATCTAGAGGACGCTATTAAAAGACAAGATGGAGGAAAACGTGATATGTATGTTATGAGAGAAGCAGAAGCATATCTTGTAAGGGCAGAAGCACGTTTCTGGCAAAATAATCATTCTGGTGCTGCTGAAGATATCAATGTAATTCGCCAGCGTGCAAATGCAATATATATGTACACTGCTGCTGATTTTGCTGAAGAAGGAATTGGTGCAATTCTCGATGAACGTTGCCGTGAACTTTATGGTGAAGAGTATCGTCACGATGAAATGGTTCGTATGTCTGTAATTTCTGCGAAAACAGGAAAAGCATATAAAGGCAAAACCTATTCAATCTCAGGAAATGACCTTGAAAAATCATTGTCGCAGGGTAGTTTCTATTACGACCGGATGATGGAAAAAAATAATTTCTTCAGGGACGAAACACCTTGGTCAACGTATCCAACTACAAAATACACCATGGATCCAATGCATATTTTCTGGCCGGTTTACGAGCCTTATTTAATTGGAAATGTTGGTGCTATATTAAACCAGACTACCGGATACGATGGTGCACAGAAAAACATTGAACCTCTTGTTCACGTTGTACAACCTGCTGGTCTTCCAAATATCGATCCTCAGGTTGCAATAGGTGATAAAGAATAATAAAATTTTTATAAGATTACTCCGATTGGAGAATTAGTTTAATTTGGTTAATTAGAAATCAAGGGTATTTGTCGAAAGACAGATGCCCTTTTTCTTTGCGAGGATGTGGTTATTTTTAACCCTCTAAACCACCATGGATTGAAAATA
>CAYZBC010000163.1:0-11532 GCA_964476535.1 uncultured Maribellus sp. | reverse complement strand
AAATATTATTCAGTAATTACAATTTTTATACTTTGGGTTTTTCTAATATCATAAACATTCAAAATATAAACGCCAGATTTGAGCCCTGATAAATTGACTTCGTTATAACTGCCTGAATTCAATTTATTTGTTAGCAGTATCCTGCCTTGCATATCATAGAGTTTGGCAACTGCGACCGAGGTTACATCCCCTTTCACAATCAACCGCGAATTCCCTATTGTATAGGCACTAAAATGACCATCTAAATTGGTATAATTCAACCCGGTTGGAATATAAGATGTATGAAGTTTAAATCGTTCGTTATTATTTGAATTAGCTTCAATCTGAGTAACATAATCTTTTTCGGAAAGTTCGGTAAATGTTCCGTCTAACTGATCTTCCAAAGTTACCCTCCAGCTTGCAGGAATATTTAACAATTCGGCAGAGAAAACCACTTCTCCCCCGGTTTTGAAATCAAGTCCAATAGGGATAATCATATCCGAATTAATGTTATTGGGTAAAGCCTGAATTGCAAACGATTCATCATTATCTTCTAAAAGACGTGAATAAATGCATAAATCTGAATTTCCCTTTAGTAATCCAGCATCATACGTTGCATCCAGTCCTTCCGTCATTCCACTGAGAAAAGCGATGTGCGTAAAAGCATTCGTTGCGTTGGCTGAGGCAATCAATTTTATCGAAGGATTTTCATTATTTTCTGATTTTACTTCCAATGTAGATCCATGTATTTGCATCCCGGGAGTGAATTGAATATTATTGGCTTCCTTATTTAATTTTACAAAGAACGCCTGCCCCTGCTGAATCTCCGATGGGTCTGAAGCATTTGACACAGCCGTGTAATTTTCTGTAAAGCCATTTCCTTCATCGGGTTGATTCCATAGATAAATGGCACCGTACGATGAGTCAAGATTATCAATGTTCGAAATCAAAAAATCTGCATTATTAACTGTACCCGAATTAATTCTGATGTACGAAGTGTAGAGATTTCCAACACAGTTCCATTTCCCTGTTGAACCATTAACCAAAAGATCTCCCGCTTGTAGAGAGCCAGTGAAATTAACCAAACTTCTTCCAGCGATGTGCACTTTATATCCATTCCCTGTTTCTATATTCCCCTCTATTGTATTTGTAAACCAGGCATTCCAATCATTGTTAACCGGATTAAAATCAGTCATGTGTCTTTCTGCTTGATCAGCAGAAGTTCTGACGTTAATATTAGCCCTCAGAAAACTGGCAATGCTTTGGCCCGACAACGGTGATGATAACATGTACCATGCATCGGTTGCTACATACTGCTGTGCATCTACTGAACCCGCTCCTGTTACGGTTGATGTAATAAATGAACCTGTTCCGGTAGTATCTGACTGAATGATTAAACCGTTTATTATATTAATTTCTGTATTACCGGAAACCGTCAATTTTCCATTTGCTGGAACTGATAACGTAGCCGTTTCATAAATTCGCAAATTAGAGGCATTTGATAAATTTTCTTCAGGGATGGAAGCATTGCCATCCCAAACGGAAGTGTTTAATGCTTTTGTCCAATCCAAACCCGAAAACTGTGTCCAAAGTTCTGAAGAATAAATACGGCCAACATATGTTTTCATAAAATCCTGCTGTTCGTAACTATTAGTAATCGCATAGGTTGTAAACCACGGAGATGTTGGAAGTTTATAAAACTGTTTTCCGTTCATCGCACTTTCATTGAAATCTATTCCTGCAACACCTGATTTTAGTATTATTATTCCACGAATGGTGGCAAGAGTCATGTATTCGGTAGTGATTTGCACAAAATCCTTTTCCGAAGCAGAAAAATTTGTTGCACTCGCATCTCCTTTATATTCAATATTTAGTACTGAATCAGCTGTTGAAAAGCTAATGCCATATTTCGCATGGCCCAGCGAATTATTTTCTTTAAAAGGAGCGCCTGCAGTTACAAACCAATCCGATTTTTTAGAACTTAAAGTTGTGTTTTCAAAATCAAGGCTGATTTGTCCATTCCACAAATACGTCCCCTCAGCATCGGCTTTTACCTGCACATCAAACTCAAAGTAATTATAATTCGAATTATTGACGATCCTGGGGTTTACGAGCTGAAGTTTCAAGCCGATACTTCCCGTAGAAATAACCGTAACTACTATAGGTTCAGACGGCTCACTTTTAACACCGCTTGTTTCCAAAGTTTGAACGGTATAACTTCCTGATACTGTTACAACAATGCTTGATGTTGTATCTCCTGTTGACCACAAGTATCCCTTTCCGAAACTTGAAGTTAAAGTTACGCTGCCCCCTTCAAAAAAGCTGGTAGGGCCACTCGCAGCTATTTGCGGTTTTTCAGGCGCTGAATCGGATACTATTCCGTTAAAATAATATTCTGATGCCGGTATATCATTCAGCGTATTGGCTGCTGGATCATTATAAACACAAGAAGGACCGATATCGTACCAGCTCAAAGAAGCAGGACCTGAAATGAAAGTAAAAACATAGTCAACTAAAGAACTTCCGTGGGGCAGTGAAACACCGGTTGAACCAAATTTAAACCAGCTAATAGTTAAACGGTGAAAACCGTTTTTTAAATCAATATCACCAATATTGCAGGTTCCACCCAAGGATGCATTCTGACTCCCGGAAACAAAATGAAGTTTGGAATAGTCGTAGTCCAGGGAAAGGGTTAGTCCACTAATACTATCAAAATTGCTTACCGTAACCGGAACTGTTACCTGCTCTCCCGGAACGGCGTTTACAACACTTGCCACGGTGGTTATTGGTGCATTGGCTGCATTTAAGGTAAGTGATATAACAGAAAATACTCCTAACAGGAGTAGGCACTGTAATACTCTTTTGTTTGTTTTGGTTTTCATTTTACGGAGTTTTGTTAATTTCATTTGTCAGGCAATTTCTATTTATTGCAAGTGCTGCCTTTGGTTGGTTTTTTACAATATTACTATCTTTTGTCTGCTTACTAACGTAAATTGACTTACTAAATCCCTCCTCGTTTCATTAAATACCCTTTTCATTTTTTGAGCGCTTAATCTCCCGACCATCATTTTTTTTCTTTTCTTATTATTTTCCTGACCCCTAAATCCCCTTTCTTTGTTCTATATGGCTTTAACAAAGGGGACTTCAAGAACTACTATAAACAATCCTGGCAGTTCTTACTCCTCTCCTTTGGAGAGGTTGGGAGAGGTCAAAAAAACAAAACAAAGAGAGGGATTTTTACCCTCTCTTTGTTATTTGAATTTAATTTATTTGAGAACTTTTAGTTTTATTGTACTAATCATATCATCAGTTGAGTTAGTCAACCTTAGTTTAGCAATGTAAACACCGGGAACTAAATTCGTTCCACAATCATTGATTAAGTAACGACCAGCATTTTGGTGTACATCCATTACCGTGGTTACCAATTGTCCTAATTGGTTGTAAACATTAATGTTAACTCTACCATCAACCGGAATAGTATATTCCAGAGTAGTTGCCCTGTTAAATGGGTTCGGGTAGTTGCTAAACAGCAATCCGTTGTTACCAATATCATCCGCAATACTAACCAAACCGTTGCCAACTTTCGCAGCTAGCAGTTTTGCATTCTGAATTACTTCGAACTTGCCATCGGCCAGCTCATTCAGCGAATTATAAACCAGGTTAAGATCTAAGGACTGCCCCATGGTAAATGCATCGGTGGTTTTTAGTTTCAGGGTAACCAGGTTACCGTTTTCACTAACATTCACCGGATTTGACGAGTACCAGCCAATACGAAGTTCATCGCCTTTTATAACCCATGTAACCGGAACATCGCTTCCGATGACTTTTACATCTGTTACCTGTACAAGATTAGAAGGGATATCCAGTATCATTGAAACTGCACCAACTTCCATTGCAGATTGTGCCCGAAGCGGCAAATCAAATTCCTGATTTTCTTTCACATTCAGTTCATTGGCAATATTTAATGCCAATTCAGAAGAAGCCGATTTTAAACGGTCTGCGGTTAAGCTGCCGTTAAAATCTCCGGTACACATCGCTAATAAATCATAATTATCTACATCACCTCCGCTTACAGACACATCGAAATCTGAAGGTTTACTGTCGGCATTCTTTTCGATAGTAATACCAGATTGCCAATATGACCATGGGCCTCTGACAAATGGCATTTGATTAGCCTCTGTATTACCAAAAACAAAGTAACTTTGAATCATCAGAGGATCTGGTGAAGCAATATATGAGTCACTATTCACATCACCTGCAAGGAAATTAACATATTGGATTGTTCCTACGGCAGTGGACCAATAATTAGCAGCACCAGCATCGGTTGAGTTGATACCACCCACATCGTTTCCGTTACTTACTACCTCAATTGAATATGTACCTGCACAAAGGTTTTCGAAAAGATAATTGCCATCATCTCCAGTTGTTAATGTTAAATTACCAGGAGTTAATTTCAATGTCACGTCCTCCATTGGAGACTGAGCAGCGTTGTTGTACATCACAGTTCCGTTTAGGGTATTGTAATCAACATGAACAATCTGTGTAGCAGTTTTAGAGTTGCCGGCACAATCCGTTACTGTCCAGGTTACCGTGTTATCTCCCGCGGCAAAAGCTGTCGGAGCATTATTACCTACCACTAAGTCGCCCAAAGCAGTGCAGTTGTCAGAAACCACTGGTGTTCCCAAATCAACTCCAGTTGCAGTGCAACCATCATTCATATTTACAATAACATTTTGAGGAGCAGTGATTGTAGGATCCTGAGTATCATCAATGGTATAAACATAATTCCATTCAGTACTGTTTAGTGCACAATCAGTATAAACATATGTATAGGTTATTGTTCCTTCACAATCATCTATAGCTTCAAAAGGTGAGCCTTCTTTTGGCTCAGGAGTGAGGGTATTTCCACAGTTATCAGTTACTTCTGGAATTGTTGCCGGAGAAGTACTCATGTATGTTTTAAACACCAAGTCGTAAGCAGGCCAATCCTGCCATTCATATGAATCATAATGTATACCTCCCACTGTAACACCACCTTCAACTACACATCCATCCATAGCAGTACCATCGCTATAAACATCCGGATACATACAAAAAACCCCAAGTGTATTATATGTAAAAGAGGTAAGCCAGAAAGTATATGTATTTCCAGAAGTTAGATAAGGTACGGTTTCACTGTCTAAACGAAGAGATTGCCAGCCTGTGACAGATATAGAATGAGGTTCGGAGTATAGTAATTCACCTTCGATTCCGTGTCCCTCATAAATTTTTAAAGTAAAATTATGTGTCCCAACAATACTACCTATCAATAGATCGATTGTTGTAAGATACCCACTTGTGCCACATTTAATTGACTGCCCAATTGCAGTATGTTGATCCCAGTTAGGATTAGCGGCTACTTGAGTTTGCTGTTGATCTACCTGATGAACTACAGGTTCAACAACTTCGGAAATACATTCTACGGTACTTCCACCGTTAGCAGAAACAACCGGAGGAGTAGTGAGATCAATTGTATAACTGTATGTCCATGAGTATGGAAGTCCGGAACAGTCAACATAATTATAAGTATAAGAGTATGTTCCTTCACAACCAGCATAACTGCCACCAACGGTGGGTACGCCAATTGGGTCGAGAGTATTTCCACAAACATCTTTAACAACAGGTAAAATTGTAGGTGCAGTTGCTGCTGAAACACA
The DNA here is from genome assembly GCA_964476535.1 of uncultured Maribellus sp. Lineage (GTDB taxonomy): Bacteria > Bacteroidota > Bacteroidia > Bacteroidales > Prolixibacteraceae > Draconibacterium. The sequence goes on along the minus strand of CAYZBC010000163.1, from coordinate 5,857 downwards.
TTCAACTGTTCCTCCTGAAGTTGCCACTGCTGTACCATCTTCTGATGGAGGAGTAACACGATCAATATTGTAAGTATACGTCCAAAGTAATGACCCGCCTCCTAAAGGATCAATATAAGTATACTCATAGGTTCTGCTTCCGTTACAATCTACATTGTTGTTTGTAATTACTGGTGCGGCTGGCGTAATTACGTTCCCACAATGATCATTTACGACAGGAAGTACAGGAAGACCTGCAGCATCAACACATTCAACGTTACTTGTTATTTCAACTGGCCCTCCTAACTCAACAAGGTCTGCTAAAACATATAGAGATGTCATAGCCTCATCTGTCCACCATGGATAGAAATCTACATAAGAAGTAACCTCATTTCCTAATCCGCATAAATTTTTTGGATCGTTTAAAGGTCCGGAAGCATCTCCCCACCAGTTTTCTGTGGCATCAACAGTTGTATTTTCTAATGCGACAATGCCATAATTTGTATTGCCAAATATTTTATTATTTGTGGCCGTAAGTTTAGAAACATCAACCTCATTATAACCAACAAGTAATCCGTTACTGTTACCAGTTAAAATGGAACTATATAATTCTGCAATGGTAAAAGTTCCATAAAGATCTGTTACTAAAATAGCAGCTGAAGCTGATTCTGCAGCATCATCAGCCACACCCAAACAATTTGTGATAGTTGCTCCAGATCCGGGCACGGCCAAATCTCCAACAACACCCTGGCCTCCACCGCCAAATTCAATACCATAATCTAAAACAGTATCTAGACCTTTACCTGTATAAGTAAAATTTTTAATTGTAGTAAAAGGATTTGCCAATCCCGAAACGGCACCACCGCGTATATGAATACCTATTCGTTGAATATTTGACATACTAACATCATTGATTAGGTTGGCGGTTCCTCCTAGCGTTACAATACCACGTCCATCATATTGTGCAGACATAATATTTTGAACAATACAATGTTCAACAGTTAATTCGCCACGCGATTGAATAGCCATTTGTATGGTTTGTTGATTACCCAACAAATCTGTTCCATCGAGTGTTACATTCGATAAACCAAAAGTAATCCCTGGCTCAACATAAAACCAACCACTTGTAGTAGCATATCCGCCTGTTGCAGTATAATCTGGTTTTACAATAGTTGTTGTTTCATCAACACCTGTAATTTCCATATCCTTATCAATAACGATCTGCCCCGCTTCAAAATAAGTTCCTGCAGAAACCTGAATATCATTGCCTCCACTTGCATTGGCATCTATTACAGCTGCCTGAATTGTGTTGTAATACTTAATTTTCGTAGCATTAAAAACAGGAGGAACTACTCCATCGCAAGAAGCTGTTACAAGATTGCTGCTGGTAAGATAATTAACAAAAGTAACATCACCAGTTATTGTAGGGACAATTGGAATCATTGGGAAAACATCATTGTAGTCAGCAGAACCATACCAGTTACAAGTTGCATCCACTGTAAGATTCACCATAGTGTTAACAATTCCATAGTTCATATCTGTTAAACTATTTCTATTAATTGCTACAGATTCTGCTCCGGTATTGTCTTCAACTTTTACTCCTACTTCATCAATTCCAGAATTCAAGTCAGAAACAACATTCATTGTTACACTAGCTCCCGGTGTATTTCCTTCCAAACCAATACCATGTGACCAAGCTCCTGTAAGGCCAGTTATGGTATTATTTGCAATCGATAAATCAGGTGCCTCACCTGAAGCATAGGCTCCAATATTTATCATAATACCATAAGTCCCTCTTCCTGTAGTGACATTTGATATTGTATTAGATGCAATTACCAGCTTGGTAATATCACTTGTTGCATCAGACCAACCAACACCAACACCACTTGCAGTTTTATTGTTACTTGCATTACTAATGTTACTAATGCAATTGTTTGAAATAACAACATTATCTGTAGTAGATGTACCCATTACAATTGCTATGGTATGAACATTTTGACCACTTACTGAAGTTCCAATATCGTTAATGTTATTGTATTCAATCAGCAGATCATTTCTGCCTGTAGAAGTTATTGCAGTACCATTAGGGTTTGTGATTTCAAACCCATCGATAGTTACTCCATCTGATGCTACGGTAACCGTAGCTCCACCTGTACCGGCAACGGTACTTTCAGTACTACGTCCGTCGCACGCAATTCCTGCATTGGCTCCTAACAAGGTAACATCTTTGTCAACCGTAATATTCTCGTCGTAAGTTCCGGCTTTTACATTAACTATATCAAGAGCAACTGCTGCATCAATACCATATTGTATGTGTGCATCTGTATCGGTATCGGTATCGGTAACATAAACATTGCCAGCTTCAACTTTAACAAAACCTGTCATTGAAGGATCATCAACATTATGCCAAATTCTGTCTTCAATGTCAAAAAGATTAGCGAGTAAAGAAGCACCAGGACTTACACCATCGAAAGTACATGAACTGGCGTCAATATTCTGGTTTGTATAGTCAATAATATAATATCCCTTGGTAACAGGTGCTGTGGAAGCTCCGAATATTTCCGCTCCCAAAACCAGTGCACCTGTAACATTAGATGCATAGTAGTTTTGATCATTGCCAAAAAGGTTGTTTCCACCTGTTAAAGAAACTGCACCACTTTCATACAACAAAATGCCACTACCAGCATAATCATATGTATTTCCTTCAATATGAAAAGAATTTCCTGAAACTGTATTTCCATTAATTGTGGCAGTTGCACCACGACTAATCTGAATACCATTTTGAGCAGTTACTGTCGTAGTTCCTGCTCCGGTAATTATATTACCGGTTATTGTAGCATCAGATCCGGTGTTATCAACTACAATAGCACCTTTTTGATAACCAGTAATGGTATTATAATCAATGGTTGCTGATCCAGAAGTGCTTAAAGCATTTCTTCCCACCTGAATAGCTATACCATTCTGACAACCGCTAAATACATTATCCCGGATGTCAAGAATCTGATTATGATGGATGTTGGCGAATGCCCCATCGCGTACAAAAATTCCTCTCCCCATTGAACCACATGCTGTTGAACCGGGGCCTTGAATTGTAAAGCCAGTAATTTCGGCACTAACCCCCGAACCTGTTACCAACACAATATTTGAAAGTGGATCAGAAGCAATAGGTAAAGTTAAAGGAGCCTCAATTACTGCGCCCACTGCGCCTACAAGATGTATGCTCTTATTAATTGTTACTTGCTCTGGATACGTTCCTGCTGCCACGGTTATTGTATGTGTATCCAATGTTAATGGATCGCTAATAGCAGCTTGTATTGTACAATATTCAAGACCAGTATCTGTGTTTATTACCGGCCTTTCGGGAATAGTAGCGCTTAAATCATTAAACATTCCGGCATAAACAGGTACACCATTGGGACCTGCAAATTCGCAATATTCGGAGTTAGTTGTATTCCATGTAAAATTTGTAGTTGTACCCCCGGTTGCCGTAGGTTTCAAACTAAAATGCAGGGTAAATAAAGGTTGGCCTGCAAGGTCGATTGCAGCACCGCCAAAATATCCCAAAGTGAATTCACCTGAGGCATCGTTTAATGCTGCATCAGTAATCGCGGAGTTAAGTGTGACTCCCGTATAGTCAAGATCATTTGAATTATAATTCAATTTTAACGAAATGGTTCCAACATCGTCAAAATTCATAACTGTTACCGGAACATCAAGCGTGCCACAATCAGAAGGAGTTGGAGTGCCAATAATGGCAACTCTTGTGCTTGCAGGAATTCCACCCAAACATGCACCACCTTCTGAAACGCTAAAAGGAGCAAAAGTAACAGTACCATCAATTTTTGCAGCAATTGCAGATTCGACAGTTGTCCCCCACCAGTTGCAGTTAGCCATATCTGAAGCACTGGTTTTGTTGACGAATGCTTTGTTTGCAAATGCCCAACTCAGATCATTTCCTGTTACACTAACATTTGTTGGGGTTAAATTCGTTTTCCCAGACTCGCCAAAACGGATACCATTCCGGGGTCCATAGATGGTATTATTCATAACAATAACATTATCAAGCGTAGCAGGATTTCCAGCATAACCACCATCATCTCTGGCAGTAATAGCAACGGCTGCCGGATGCTCTAGTAAAGCAGCAGTTCCTAGTGCACCGCAATTGGTGATGCTTGAATTCATTATGGTGATATTTGAATATGAACCATATTTGAGGTTAATATTAATACCATTGTTATTACCGTCATTAGGGTCTGTTCCTGAATTGTCCATGGTAATACCATCAAATATAGCATTACTAAGTGCCTCAAAGTACATGCCTTTTTGTAGGTTATCACTGAAATCGGAATTGGTGATAGACACATTGTCAAACGTTCCTCCTGTACCGTTATTCTTGAAAACATTGCATCCTTTATTATTGCCTTTAACTTCACAATTATCCATGGTAAATCCACTAACTACGGCAGTGGTACCTTTCCGGAAACCAACCTCGTTGTTGTTATTCAATTTTGAATTCAATACCGATAAATCAACTGTACCGGTGCTCAATTCTAAACCTCGACCACTGTTTGAAACAGACTCAACATTATTTATTTCATTGTTGGTTGCTGCTGAAACAGTAATGCCGTGAAGGAAATTTGTAATCTTTAGGTCTTTCAATTTAGCGTTATCTGCGCTAATAGTAACACCAATTCCAGTGCCTTCAGCTCCAGCAATTGGGGTTAGAATTGTGTTTGCTGGTCCAGCTCCCTGAACGGTTACAGATTTGTTCAGCAAAACATTCTCGTTATAAGTTCCTGAAGCGACCAAAATTTTACCGCCTTCAGCCACACGTGGCAACGCTTCCATAATAGTTTTATAAGGTTCAAGTATTGAACCATTTCCTGATGTGACGGAGGCATCTACGTGAACGATGGATAAAATAAATGAAGGATAACTTGTATGCTGATTTTCGATGATTGCATCGTTATTATTGGCACTCACGGTTACTATATCAGGATAGTTATTAATGCTGCTTGACTGATTTATTAAAGCTATGTCATAATAATTCACGTCAGAGCTAGTCCCCCAGCTATTTCCTGTAAAAGAAATATTACAATCAGTAACAACTACCCAACCTTTTGTGATAGATGTGAAATTATTACTTACAGTTCCCTGAACACCATTATTTATGTATGCCGGTTGCCTTAAAGAACTGATTATATTGCCGTCAATTAACAATCCGGTTAAACCACCGGCAATTTCAAAACCTCTTTCAACCTGGCCATCACCCATTACAAAAAGCCCAATGATGGTATTGTCTTGGATGGTAACATTGCTGGCTCCGATATATATAATGTTCTGGTTCACCTTGTCGGTTTTCTCGATTTTTAAATTCTCAATGGTTGCACCGACAGCAGAAATATTAAAAAGCTGTGAACCACCGGAAGTTTGCAACACAGTTGAAACTCCCTGGCCTGTAATGGTTACATCTTCATCCACATTAATAGTAGCTGAAGGCGTGTAAGTTCCCGAACCAACATTAACAATATCACCTGTTTCGGCTGCATTAATAGCATCCTGAATAGTGGCATAAGTTCCGGGCACTTCAAGAGTCGTTTGTGCTGTTGCGGTTTGCATTCCAGCTATCAGAAATGCAACCGAAATTAAAAGCGTAAAAACTTTTTTCATAATTAAAAATTTAAGTTATTTAAGAAATTTTATTTTTTTAATAAAAAAATATCGTGGACGATATTGGATTTAGAAATTTTCTGCCAACCACAGCGTTGCCAAACCCCAAGTGTTGGAATTGCCGTGTTCTGTGCCAGTTCACTGGTTACGGCAGTAACCTTTTCTACGGAAATGTTGTCTTTTTTCATGATTCATCTTTTTTTGAATG
>CAYZBC010000162.1:0-11535 GCA_964476535.1 uncultured Maribellus sp. | reverse complement strand
GACCTTGATTTTATTGAAAACAAATATAGGTAATTATCTACTGACCTCTATAAATCTATTTCATAAACTTATTACAAAATAGATAAATTGTTGTAACAAGAATAAGTAATCTTAAATTAATGCAAATATAGTGTCGCAAATTGAAAAAACAGTCGTTTTATCAATGTTTTACCAATTGTACATTTGTGGGTACAAAACAACTAAAAACAAAGAATATCAAAATTATTTGAACGCTAGACAAGGATATTTAGGGTAAGAAAAATATAACAATAGAATTATGATTAAAAAAACTTTACCGGTTTATCTTATTTTTCTTTCAATGGGAATGATTGATGCTGTTGGGCCAATGGTAAGTCTTGCCAAGGAATCATTTAATATTTCAATTACAATGGCAACATTGTTACCATTGTTGGGATATATCATGTATGGCTTGTTGTCGATACCTATTGGTTTATTACAGGACAGAAAAGGGAAAATATATATATTAAATTTAGGCCTAACAATTGCTTCTCTGGGGCTAGTAATTCCAATTTTGTCGGGAATGTATGGAAGCATGGTAGTTAAAAGTGGTTCGCTGGTTCAATTTTATCAGATTTTGGCTGCGATCTTACTTTTAGGTGCAGGTGCTTCAATACTGCAGGTGGCAGGAAATCCGTTTATCCGTGATATTTCTGATGAAGGGCACTATTCAAAAAATTTATCACTTGCACAAGCATTTATAACCATAGGTTCTTCATTGGGATTTTTATTACCAGTTTTTGTATTGCATGCATTTGGTTTAGACTGGAGTATATTATTCCCCGTTTATCTAAGTATCGTTGCAATAACCTTTTTTTGGCTAAAAACAGCAAAAGTTACTGAAAAGAGAAATAGCAATGACCATCATGCATCATTAAAATCAAGCATAAATCTACTTAAAAACGGCTATGTTTTTGCAATGGTATTAGGAATATTTATTTACTGTGGTGTCGAAATAGCAATGAGTTCCCATGTGCCAATTTTATTAAAAGAGAAATATTCGATCTCTATTGAAGATAAAGGGCTTTTAATAAGTTGGTCACTATTTTATCTTCCACTTTTAGCAGGACGGTTTTTAGGTTCGTTTATAATGTCAAAGATAGCTCCAAAACGACTGTTTTTGATTACCGGGGTACTTGCTCTTATCGGTATCTTGTTAATTTTTTCTAATTCGTTTGAGTTAACTTTAATCGGAATTTTTCTGACTGGTCTGGGATTTGCTAATATTTTCCCCCTAATTTTTTCGCTTACAATAGAACGAATGCCCAACTATACAAATGAGTTGTCAGGGTTAATGGTTTCTGCAATTGCAGGTGGGGCATTTATTCCTCCGATAATGGGAATGGTAGCTGATGGAATTTCAATCTCTGCAGCATTTGTAGTGCCACTAATTTGTATAACCTATTTAATTTTCGTTGCAATTATTAATAACAAAAAAATACAATGAGTAAAAATAATGGTAAAGCAGCATTTGTTGGTTTTGGTGAAATAAATTCTCCTCAACAATTAATAAAAGATAAATGCCTGAAAGCTAGAGAAGAAGTAGAATCTTTAAATATTGATGTAATAACTACAGATCATGTTACAGACGATGTTAAAGGGATAGATGTTAAAAGGGCTGTTAAAGAGTTAAAAAAAGATGATTTTGATTTATTAATTGTTTGCATTGCTGGCTGGATTCCCTCTCATGCTGTAATTGCAATAACAAATGAATTTAAACATAAACCGATGATTTTGTGGGGGCTTGCCGGAGATGTAGAAAATGGCCGAGTGGTTACTGCTGCACCTCAGGCAGGAACTACTGCACTTCGAAAAGTATTTGACGATCTAGGGTACAAGTTTATTTATTTATATAACATCATCGGAAAACCTTCTCCTTTAGATAAGATTAAAAGTTTCGCACTTGCTGCTTTTTCAGTAAATTCTGTTAAAAATACAAAGGTGGGGATGATGGGATATAGAGACATGAAACTTTACAATACACTTTATGAAGGATTATCCCTAAAAACAAAAATTGGTACTGAAGTGGAGTTTTTCGAAATGTTGGAAATGCTTCAACTGAGCCAGGACATTGAAATGAAAGATATTCAGACAGTATTCGAAAAAATAAAAAAGGAATGGGTTTTTGAGAAACCGGTTGATGAAGATTTTCTTAAAAAAGGAATAACATATTACCTGTCGATTAAAAAAATTGTAGAAGAAAATAAGTTCGATGCAATATCATTAAAAGATGTTGACGGGATGAAGAAAATCCTCAACTTCCCGCCTGCAATGATTTTTATGTTACTCTCCGATGAAATGAACCTGCGTACCATCCCTGAAAATGATGCAATGGGTGCAGTTACACAGTTAATAGTAAATAGTATTACCGGCCAATGCGCCGCTTACTTAGAGTTTTATGAATTTTTCGAAGATAGCGTTCTCTTGGGGGTTCCCGATTTTGTTCCGGCTGAAGTAGTCGATGGAAAAGTAAAAGTTACACAGGCTTCGTTTGGCGGTATTAGTGGTGGCCTCCTAAATATTTCAACTATGAAAACAGGAAAGCTGACAATGGCACGATTGTCGAATACCGGCAGTGAATACTCGATGCACATTTGTACTGGCGAAGGCAAATTAAAATCCTGGGAAGAAGCCGGCTGGGACTATCCTGCACCGCAATTACCAAGTCTTGATATATTCCTCGATGTTCCGGTAAGTGATTTTTCACAGAAAATTACGGGGCAACATTATATTATTGCTTATGGCGACCATTCACAAGCGTTAAAAAATTACTGCTATTTAACAGATATTGAAGTCATTTAATAAGAAGGGATTATGAAGAAGGAGTACGACGTTGTCGTTGCCGGTTATACATGTGTCGATTTAATTCCCGGTTTTAAAAAGCAGGTTGAAGAAAGCAGTATTACTGATTTTTTTAAACCAGGCAAATTAATTGAAATCGGGGGGATGGATTTTGTTTTAGGTGGTGTTGTACCAAATACCGGGCTGGCTATGAAAAAATTTAGCAAGAAGGTATTTTTTAGTGGATTGATTGGTAATGATTTTATTGGAAAAACAGCAGAATCACAGCTAGCGCGGTATGGTGCCACAGAAGGGATGGTTATTTCCAAAGAAGGAGATACAGCGTATAGTATTGTTCTTGCACCACCCGGAGTTGACCGCATTTTTTTGGAATCGCCGGGCTGCAACCAGGTTTTTGATATAAAACATATCAATCTCGAAATGGTTTCAAAATCTACGTTATTTCATTTTGGTTATCCACCCCTTTTAAAGCAATTTTTTTCGAATAACGGGCGCCAACTCGTCCAATTGTATTCGGAGGTACAACAGATGGGGTGTATTACATCCCTCGATTTTAGTTTGCCTGACCCTGAAAGCGAATCGGGAAAAGTCAACTGGATGGAAATACTGAAAAATACGCTGCCATACGTAGATATATTTGTCCCCAGTCTCGAAGAACTCCTTCTAACAATAGTTCCTGAAATATATGCTGAAATACAGGTCTTATCTGAAAATGCAGATATTATAGACAAGGTTTCTATTGATTTGGTAAGAAAAGTTGGAAAACAGATTATTGGGTTAGGGGTTAAAATATTACTGATTAAAATGGGACACCGGGGAGCATATCTTATTACCGGCGATATTTCTTCAATAAATGAGAAAGCCGGGGGGATATTGCAAAAAGAAAATTGGAACAACAAAGAAATCTGGTGCAATAGTTATCAGGTTGATAATTCAAAAATAGTCCATGCTTCAGGTGCGGGAGATACTGCTGTTGCTGCATTTCTTTCAGCTATTTTAAATGGAGAAATTCCTGAAAACGCCATAAAATACTCTGCAATTGCGGGCAGGGAAAGTTTGTATTGCAACAATGTATATAACGATATTGGCAACTGGGAAGAATTAACTGAAAAAATAAATACTGAATATAACAAACTTATTTATTATGAAAAATAAATCAATAGAGTTAGCAAAAGAATCTCTTATAATTGAGAGCAAGGCTATTTCTGATATTTCCGGCTATCTCGATATTAAAAGTTTTAGCAATGCTGTCGATATTCTAAGCACTTGCCCCAAAATAATAACCTGTGCCAGTGGTTCATCTGGAATTGCGGCTAAAAAGTTTGCTCATTCGCTGTGCTGTATCGAAAGAAATGCACAATTCCTTAGTCCTGCCGAGGCAGTGCACGGCGGAATGGGGTGCATTAAAAAAGGGGATGCCGTTGTCATGGTTTCCCGTGGAGGTAAAACAGCGGAACTACTGCCTATAATTGATGTATGTAATAAAAAAGAGGCACTGCTCATTGTCATTACCGAAAATATTAATTCTCCTCTGGCACAAAAAGCGCAGGTTGTAGTTCCCCTGAAAATTGAAAGGGAAAGCGATAGGCTTAATATTATGGCAACATCGAGTTTTATTGCTACCGTTGCCCTTTGTGATGCAATGCTGACTGCTATTATGGAAGAAACAGGTTACAAGCTGGAACAGTTTGCCCTAATCCATCCCGGAGGTGCAGTAGGTGAAAATTTAAATAAAACCAATTAATAATATTCAGTTATGTATAAAGGAATAAAAATAGAACCTCCATTTTTTGAAATTGGACCGAAAGCCTATTTCTATGGAAAAAGGATGTTGAAACTGGCAAAAAAAGCAGATGAAGCATCAAAGAAATACGATGTGCGAATTATAATGACCCCCCAATGTTCTGATATCCAAATGTTGGCACAGGAAACTGAAAATGTGTTGGTTTTTGCCCAGCACATGGATCCGCTTCCTATCGGGCGTGGTCTTGGCTCTGTACTTCCCGAAGCAATAAAAGCTGCCGGTGCAGTTGGGGTAATGCTTAATCATGCAGAGAAACCGATGACAATTTCTGACTTGAACAAAGCCATTAAACGTGCTGACGAAGTTGGGTTGGTTTCAATTGTATGTGCCGACACCATTGAGGAGGCAATGGCAATTGCCCATTTTTCTCCAAATATAATCGTTGCCGAACCAACTGAACTCATCGGTACGGGTCAAGCCAGCGACGCAGATTATATAATTGAAACAACCCGCGCAATAAAAAGTATAAACCCTGAAATACTGGTGTTACAAGGGGCCGGTATTTCCAATGGGCCGGATGTTTATAATGTTATTAAAGCAGGGGCAGATGCAACAGGCACCACCAGTGGTATTATGAAAGCTGATGACCCCGAAGCAATGTTGGACGAAATGATAAGTGCAGTACGTACTGCATGGAACGAAACACATAATTATTAATTTTTAAAAAGAAAAAAGATGAAAGTTTATAGAGAGTCAGTTGATTTAAAATCAGAATTGGGACACCCAACATTTCACGATGTAACAAAACAGATTAAAGAAATTGTTGAGCGTTCAGGAGTGAAGAACGGTACATGCGTTGTGTATTCGCATCATACCACATGTAGTGTTATGACCCAGGAGTGTTCACACGATAAAACCTACTTTGGCCTTGAGTATTTACAACAGGATTTATGCAACATTATGGAAGGATTAGTCCCAACATGCAGGACAGAGGGACAATATTTGCACCCTGGAAAAGAGCATATTGATTTTGCAATGAGCCTTGGGACAGAAGAAGGCGAATGGACAAGTTTAAATACCGAAGCACACCTACGCTCCGTATTCTTTGGCCGCTCAGAAACCATCGTGATGATTGATGGCGAGCTTGATATGGGTGAGTTTGGCTATATCTATTTTGTTGATTGGGACCAACTCAGGGGCCGTAAAAGGGTATGTCAGGTGCAAATTATGGGAGAATAATCTTTTCTATAGATAGTTTGGTTAATATGATTAATTAGCAGCAAATATTTGCATAGAAATAGTAACCTTTAGGATTGGATAAATAATAGGGAAGAGACTTGTACAATTTAAAAGTTATAGAGCATTTAATGCTATAGTTTGGTCTGCAGTACTTATAGAAATTGAAGTATAAAACAATCAAAGCTATTCCATATTTCGAAAAAGTAGATTTTTGTTTGCTCTTTTCGAATATATTGAAAACAATTTTGAATCTGATTTACTAAAAAATGAGCATGTTTAAATGAACTCTGTAATAATGGGAGATTTTTCATTTCGAACGAGTATAAGATATTGAAATAATGATATTATAAGGACAGGATAAGGAGGGACTTTTTATTAACCCCAGCGCATTTGCAGACTTTATGATTTTGAAGGAAAATCCAGATCTGTATTTGGATTGATAAAAACCTCAGAAAAATGGAGAACCCAAATTATGATGAAATTATTAGAAAATTGAAAGATGAGTTGACTCATTTTAAAAGCCAAACCGACGATTTTGTGCTGCTTATTGAAAAAGCAATGGGACTTTCTGATAAAGCCATTAGAGATATGCGGAAAATTGTTTTAGCAGAAGTCTTTTCTGAGATAGAAGGTGAAATCTACTTTTTCAAGCACATTAAGCCTCAGGTAAGCAGTAAATTAATTTTCTATACCGAGTTATTCAATATGGAATCGTATCGCCTAAAGGCTGATACGAAAATACAGACGACGTATTTCAGAAATGTAGTGCAAAAGTTTTGTGCCTACCTTAAAGAGAATAAGGAGTTTTACCAATATTACAAGCGAGGAAAAACCTTTTCCGACCATTTGTATTTTACTTGTGGAAACACAGACCGCCGCATCCATGCCGATAACATCATTAACCATATCGACCCGAAATTCTCCACTGGCTATGACTTAACCCTTGCAAAAAATATGGCTTACGAAAAGTTAATGAAATACACCAGTAACGAAATTGAAAAGCTAAATAATCAAGTTACTCTTAATTCAGGTGCAGAATGGACAGGTCAGAATGTAGATGCAGCAGAACTGATTTACGCTTTGGTTAGTTTGGGAGTCATTAACAATGGTAAAATTGGGATAAAAGAACTTATTCTCATTCCCTAACTCTAATAAAAATTCCGAATTGTAGTTCCTGTGCCTCTGGTAACTTCATTCCAGTCATTGCTCCGAGCATATTCGGAACATTTCTTTCCATTCAGTAACCTCCGGCACCGCACACAAGAGTAACTCCTTTCCTTCACTATACTCACCCTGCTTTGCAAGCAAACCTCGACCGTTTCGTTTTGTCGTCACACTTGTCTCTTCCTGCGCTCAGAGAAATAGTTTGAGAATGTTTAATGGCCTTTTAGTTCAAATTGAAAACCCACGTTCTCTGAACGTGGTCAGAGAAGTTTTACGGGTTTGCCTTTAAAAAGACTCATTGGTATCTTTAATAAGTTGTTTCCGCAACAAAAAGATAAAACAATGAGTCGATTTAAAAAATTATCCCATGCAGTCTGGCATTGTACCTACCATATTGTATGGACACCTAAATATAGGTATAGAATTTTGAAAGGAGAAATTAAAAATGAAGTTGAATATTGTATTCGAATGTTTTCCAGCCAAAATGGTTGTACGATTGAAGAGCTTAATGTGCAGTTGGATCATGTCCATTTGCTGATAATGGTTCCGCCCAAGGTTTCCATCTCTAATTTATTGGGAATTCTCAAAGGCAGGACAGCGATACGTGTATTTAATTAAAATTAGAAATCCACGTTCTTTGAGCGTGGTCAGAGGCGCTTTGCATTTTGCTTTTATGAATTTATCTTTTAAAGAAAGTTTTAAGTTCTGTGTCTAATAAATATTATTATCACGACAATATCAATATTCTCAGAGATAAGTTGAAATAGTTTGTCTTTTAGGTAAACCATGCCCTCTGGGCTTATCCCAATGCCACATCCTTTGGGTGTGGATTTTTACTAAGTTCAGGCATTTGAAAGAGAAACCATACTGGGGCAATCATTTATGGTCAAAAGGTTATTGCGTTGATACCGTTGGGTTAGATGCAGAGATGATAAAAAGATATGTCAAGTATCAAGAAAAAAAAGATAAACGAGAAAATAAAAAGTAATATTAACGAGCGGAAACAACATGCTTTTACCCTTTGTGAGGGTAAAGGTATTTTTATCCCCTTTTAGGGGTTATCACAAAGCCACGTCCTTTGGGCGTGGTTGTTTACTAAAGGCGTGTCAAAATTATTCAGTTATCAAATATTAATGCATTCTTCTTTTTCCAATAGTAGAATTTAAGCATTAGCCTTTCTGGTCGGTAGTGGTTATTCCGGTGTCAAAGGTATCTCCGTGTTTTTGTGGTCTGCAAGTTCACGCCTGCGGTTTTGCGAAAAATCTCCAACCTCCTATCGTCGGATAGTATTTTTCACAAAAAACTTGCACACCCAGAACACGACCTTTTTACGCCACCAAAACAACAACGACCGACCCGATGGAAAGACGCATAATCTTAAATATTAATACTATGGAAAAGAATCTTGTAAATAATGACTTTAAAAATGTGGGTAACGAAAAACAAAACTCACTCGCCTCCGGAATCCGCATAGGTTTTGGTAGAAATTTTCTTGTAATGAAACAACAGTTTGTAAAAGTTAAGGAGGCTGAATATTCAACAGATTTTGAGTTTTTTCTTCAAAATCAGGTACATGTAGTAGTGAATAAGGATAAAAGTTCTTCGATTTGCAGTTCTATTGAGAAGCGAGTATTTCGTATAGGTGTAAATGTTGACGATGATTCAATCTATAAATTGATTGAAACCATCCATCGCGATATTGTCACTTTCAAATATGGTGGTGAGTTAATTTTTTAATTCGGAACGATGAAAGATTCATTAAACAAATTACCAATCAGATGGATTTTAAGGCTTGCCATTATTGCCATTGCATCCTTTGTAACTGGAATGAGTTTCTGGTGGTGTTTTTTTGCCTATATCGGTATATTATTCTTGGTTCGTTTTTCTGTTAATATGTTGATGACACTTATGGGTATTGCATTTATCGTGAGCATATTTTTTGCCCTGTTTTTTGGACTGTTAACTCTTTAAGAACTGAGGATAAGATATTTATTAATTATTGCAGGGCGAAATACTTCGCCCTGCTTCTTTTTCCATGAGCCCGGGCGGTGAAAAAGAAGCAAAAAGCCCCGGATAAATCACTTGCTATTAATTGTTCTTTAAAGGGGAATAAATAATAAAATTCACATTGATTCGAAAATATTCCGAGTATTGTTCCTATCCATGCAAATAGGTTTCCCCATCTAATTTTATCAGCAAAAATACAGGAGAACCATGGACAAAAAGCAAGGTCGGGTCTTTTTAGATTTGGCAAACAATCTTCCTTTTTTATCGGGAAAATAAAAAAGCGTATTCTTTTCCAAAACCTTGCTCGAAGTCCCTGTTTTCCTGTTATCCTTACTTCTATAAAATCCGAACTTTTATAGATAGAGTCCTGGTTATCAATTGAATTTATCCACAACAAGTTCGGATTATTTATCGATTTATTTTATTCTTTTTCTACCAAAAAGTTCAGAGAGGCTATCTTTTCCTTTACTCCACTTTCTTGGTATATTCCTAGTTTTTTCATCTTCCAAAGATATCATTGCTTTTGCCTCCATATCGATGGTTATATCCAGATAGGCCATTGTCGTGGATAAATTGGCATGTCCAAGTAATTTTGATAGTTGTGCAACATTCATTCCATCATCCAACAGATGACTAGCCTTAGCATGCCTAAATTGGTGTGCATGAAGATTAAGAGGTACGTTGAGACAAGTTTCATGAGCTATAGCGGCATACTTTTTCAGTCGCTTATTAATTGCTTCTTGGCTAATTTTCCCTTGATAACCCTTTACCCTGGAGTAAAAGAGATATCTATCTTCATTTGATTCCGATCCATGGAACTTCTTAATATATTTGTTAAGATGGCTCACTAACTTCGGTGGCAGATACAAAGTTCTAATTTTGCTTCCTTTACCAATAACAGTTGCATGAGGGTTATCAGGATTAAGATCCAAATCTGACACTTTTAACGACAAAACCTCGTCGATTCTAGCAGCTGTACCGTATAGGAACGCCATAAGAACAATGTCTCTATATCCTGTTTTTGTATAGACATTAGGTACAGACATGAGTGTCTTCACATCACTTTTACTCATGCCACTTACTTTTTTCTTCGTTTCCTTCATTCGACGGATATTTTTAGATTCTAACAAGAGATGCCTGTATTTAATGTTCTGTTCACCAATGTATCGCAAATAGGCTCTTATCGATGCTAGCCGTACATTGCAACTTTGGGGGGCACAGCCTGGGGTGAACTAAATCTTCATTTGTGAAAACATATATTCGTTCTTCTTTTTTGGAAATACTAAATTTCTCTTGACAGATAATGATTCAAACAAATTTTCGTCATTCCACTGCCTCAGCTGTTTAGCAGTACTATAATCGATTGCTTTTTTAATTTCATTAGCAGTTAAGTTTATTGTAAGTGCAGGGATAATAATGGGCTAAATCTGTTATTCCACTCATTGGGTTTTTGCTAATTTCATTTTTGTACCTCCCAAATGTTGATTCAATTATATCCGAACTACAAAGTAACTGCTCTCCCCGTTTCTGGATATTGGAGATGTTATCTTCAAGATATTTTATCACATGCTCCCTGAAGATTTTCATATTACCTTTTTTGCATTGTTTCAAAATAGATGTGCATTGGCGTTTTGTCTTTTTACTTAACCCATTCGTTTTAAGCAAAATAGATATTTGCTTAACAGCATTAATTATATTGTTCATTTCTACAATTAGGGATTGTTTTTCTTTTACCCACATTAATTGCTCTCTTTCTTCAGAAGAAATAGTAGTTGTTTCAAGAGCCTTTAATGCTTTCATCCCCCAGTTTGAAATAATATCAATATTTAGGAACCGCGATTTTGACCTTTGGTTTGGCGGCATTAAATGAGCATGCTTGCTGTTGCATAACTTAATCCGCATTTGCCCCATCTTGTGGGTGTATTCTTTAAAATCATTATCCTTTTTATAAATCCGCTCCAATACTATTGCTATGGAGTGGGTTATGTCGTAGGTATGGTTTATCCCGGCTTCTCGTAACCCTTTTTAAAGTACTGCAAGAATCGGTTACAGCATACAATATATTCCCAACCTGCTCCTTTACAATCCTGAGCTGCCCGGCTATCAGGTCTCCCATCCACCTTTCTTTTGATTTAACGAGTAATGGCTCTAAATCCTGTATCTTCAAAGGTCGGTTAAATTTGACATTGCTCCTGCGGATGCCTAAAACAACAAGCACCTTCTCCTGTCCAACACCAATGCTTTCATCAACTATAATAATCCAGTCATCAGCTCTCTCCCTGGGCTTTTGTAATTGGTAATACCCCACTTTCTTAACCCACAGTAAGCCTGTTTGGTATGAAGGGGATTTGCAATGGATATTCAAGCTAAACTGAAAAATAACCAACGTCTTGCTAACTCCCCGGAAGCTTGCTGATGTATTGATTTTTGCAAGCAAAAAAAATTGCACAACTGACATGCTGAAATGAGACCTTCTCGGTTTATCTTTATTTATTAAAGGTTGACTATCTTCTGAATGTTTTTTTTAACAACCGACAACTGCTTGTTCAATACATTTACAT
>CAYZBC010000161.1:0-11605 GCA_964476535.1 uncultured Maribellus sp. | reverse complement strand
TTGGACAGTTGAGCTTTGAATTAAATTATGAACTTTAAAAACGGGAGATGGTCAAGTTTTAGAAAAGAACTCCTTTTTTAAAATTTGAATGACAATTTTTATTAATAGCAAGCTTATAAATTATTTCCTTTCTTTTTTTTGAACCTAAAATATCGGTTGATTTCAAAATAATCACAAAATTTCGTCGATAATATTTGCATAAAAATACGAATCACTCTTTTGTATTCATTCTAAATTGAAAGTTATTTGGCATTAAAAATATTGATCTATTATCATAATATCAAAGTATCTTCTAATTACCCATTTTGCGATGTGAATAAAATTCGAATTATCAAATACAAATCTAATCGACAACCAGATCGTGTTTTAAAACAGACTTTTACAGTGCAACGCAATTGTAATTCGCACGTCTTCTCAGTACTTATATTTTGAAAACAGAAAACAATTTTATTAACAGAAAAATTAAACAGTCATGAGAAAATTAAGTTTATTATCCGTTTTTGTTGTTTGCCTTTTTGTTGTTTCAATTTCGGCAAATGCCACAGGTTTGCGAACCGAATTTAATGCGTACGAAGTTTCAACAGTCGATGATCTTTATTTAGGTAAAAATGTAAAAGCCATTTGGACTGTGAAGTACAGTAATGATGAAGTGCCGGTAACTGTTGTAAAACGAAAAACCATGGAAGGCACGGAATATGTTGTTTATTCGAAATTTTTCGAAGTAAGTTATGCATCAACTGCAACTGGATTTGGAACAAAGGAGTTAAGACGTAGCTGGAGCAATGTTCCTAAAAAGATAAATAAAGCCGTAATTAATCAGGAAGAGCTTAGAAGGCAACAAATAATTACTCCAAATAAAGTTGACGATGAAAAAGCCTTGGGATTAATCGCAAGTTATTTACCCGAATTATTAAACGATGGTTACACTCATTTATTAAATTAAACAGTATAAAAGCCAAAAAAACCGCGGTCATTCTGCGGTTTTTTTGTTAGTGAAAAGTTCAAAATAAGTTATCCAAAGGTGACGCTGTTATTTTGAACTTTTCATTTATATACATCCGCAAACTAAATCATCTGCCAAACTATCTAAAAGTTCCTCAACAGTCTCTTTTTCCTTGCTCGTACCTTTGCAAGTATTGCAAACTGGTAGATTAACCTCGGTATTCAGCTCTGAATTATCCTTCGAAACATCCAACTGGCACACAAAACATTTTTTGTTAATTCCCTTCATCATGGTAAATTTCCAATAAAAATAACAATAA
This sequence comes from uncultured Maribellus sp., assembly GCA_964476535.1. GTDB lineage: Bacteria > Bacteroidota > Bacteroidia > Bacteroidales > Prolixibacteraceae > Draconibacterium. Next base: position 10,343 of record CAYZBC010000161.1, on the reverse strand, counting down.
TAGATCGATACAAAATTATACAATTCGTTTTTTCAAATGAATGAACCAACCATTTAAACTTATATCTTAACGTGAATTTTAAGATCTGCCCTAAAGGGAATTGTAATATTGAACCAGTTTTTCTAAACTCTCCGAATTATTGGTTTTTATTTTATTCTTTTTAATGAAAGTTGCAATTTCATCCTTATGATCGGGAAAAATTTCAATTGCTTCTTTTTTGTTCCCTACTTTTTTTGCCTGATCCAGTCTAACGCGGATGTAATACGAGTTAGGTTGGTTTATAAATTTGGCAGGTTGTGCTTCTTTGTATGCACCAGGTTTTGTTGCATTTTTAAAAATCATCTCGGATCGTGCATACAACGAAGCGGTTCCTTCAATTACTACTCTAAAAAAGCCATATCTTATTTTTTTTGAATTTGAATATGGAACATAAACCATTTTGTATTCGCCAAATTCTACCGTCTCTACAATTTCGGGAGTTGCCAAAGCCTGAATTTCATTTTGCGGAGTTTTAAATTCGATCTGGTCGTTGTGAATATTATATCGAAGCGGAACATTCTCAAACTGTAGTTTCGATGTTGTAAATATCGTCCCGTTAATAAATTCGTCAAATAAATAGGGCGAACCCTGAATGTCATTTTGTGTTATTGTATTATTAAAATCTTCACTATTAAGTTTGTTCGTTCTGAAAAAGTCCATTGCTTGGCGAATTTCATATGGAACTTGCGAATACGATGCTCCAATTGTAGTAACGAGAATAGCAATAATTGCTAAAAATCTTTTCATAATTTTAATATTTGTTTAAAAATAAAAAAGCATCAATTAGAAAACAAAAAAAAATGTACATTGTTGTAAATAAAAAAAATGGCGCATTCGCACAACACAGACGAGGTTTCATTACCCAAACTTCTTTTTACTATTTTTTTGAACCTTTTAATTACTGTCGCTCAAATAGTTGGTGGCCTTATTTCAGGTAGCCTTGCACTAATTTCTGATGCTATTCATAATTTTAGCGACTCAATTTCTGTAGTTCTTGCTTATTTCGTACAAGTATTAAGCCGTAAACCAGCGTCGGCAAAATCGATTTTTGGATATAAACGAGCCGAAATTCTAGCTGCTTTTATTAATGCAATTGCTTTATTAGGAATTTCTGTTTATTTAATTTTTGAAGCGATTGACTGATTCCTGAATCCGCAGGAAGTAGATGCCAAATGGATGTTTTGGCTAAGATTGCTTGGATTGGTTGCCAACGGAATTTCGGTGTTGATTTTGGAACGCGAAAAATACAAGAACCTTAACATTAAAGCGGCTTATCTTCATTTATTGGGCGATGCATTAACTTCGCTGGCAGTAGTTTTAGGTGCTGTTTTAATTTGCCTTTTTGAAATTTATTGGGTCGATTCTGCTGTAACCATCTTAATAAGTATCTACTTGTTTGCGCATACACTGAAATTGCTAAAAGAGTCTGTTACTATTCTAATGCAAATGACTCCGGTAGATTTAAATATTGATGAAATAAAGACCAGGCTAATGAAAATGGAAACTGTGCAAAATATTTACTACGTTCACATCTGGAATTTAACCGATAAACTTATTTATTTTGAATGTCATATCAATTTAAAAACGAATATGACAGTCTCAGAAACCGGTAGAATATTTGAATCTGCCAAAAAAATTCTTCATGATGATTTTGATGTGGAGCATGTTACCATTCAGTTTGAATATATCGATGAAAAAGGGAAGTGTGATGATTGTTAATTTCATTTCTAAAAATCCATGTGATTAAATTTATGAATACAAAGGATTAACATGTCTAGCATATTGAGGCTTCTAATTAGGACTCCGGCCGGAGTAGAATATTTCAATCAACAAAACTTTTTATAAATATTTGACCTAGTCGCGGTTATTTAATCCTCCACACATTTCTTATACCAAGCCCGAAAATCCCATAAAAGCCATCGCTAAGATTCCAGCTGTAATTAATGCAATTGGAGTTCCTTTTAATCCTTTAGGAATATCCTGCAAATCGAGATGCTCTCGGATTCCGGCAAAAAGTGTCAGTGCCAAACCAAAACCAACGGCGTTTGCAATAGCATAAACTACACCTTCTAGCAAATTAAACTCTTTTTGAACGGTAAGAATGGCAACTCCTAAAATTGCACAATTGGTTGTAATTAACGGAAGAAAAATTCCCAAAGCCTGGTACATTGCCGGACTTACTTTTTTAAGGATAATTTCAACCAGTTGCACCAAGGATGCAATTACCAGAATAAAGGCGATGGTTTGTAAATAGGCCAACCCGAGTTTATTGAGTACGTAATGTTGAATGAGGTAGGTAACAATAGTTGCCAAAACCATTACAAATGCCACCGCACCTGCCATTCCAACGGCAGTGGAAATACGTTTGGAAACACCCAGAAAAGGGCAGATTCCCAAAAACTGCATTAAAACTATGTTGTTTACAAATATTGCAGCTATAATTATTACAAAATAATTCATTTTCTATTCTCCTATTTATTAAAGCGGTTGATAACGGCAATCAAGTAGCCCAAAACAATAAACGCTCCGGGTGACAAAACAAAAAGTAAAGTCACATAATTTTCTGAATAAAGGGTAATGTTGAAAATTCTTCCACTTCCCAATATTTCGCGAATACTTCCCAGCAAAACCAGTGCGAAACTAAATCCCAGTCCGATTCCCAAACCGTCGATGGCTGATGAAATCACATTGTTTTTAGATGCAAAAGCTTCGGCTCTTCCTAAAACAATGCAGTTAACTACAATTAAAGGAATAAATAATCCAAGGCTTTTATAAAGTGAAGGTAAATATGCCTGCATAGCTAACTGAACGATCGTTACAAAAGCAGCAATAATTACAATAAAACTTGGAATGCGTACTTTTTCAGGTATCACATTTTTAACCAGCGAAATAACTACATTCGACATCATTAGTACGAAAGCAGTAGCCAATCCCATTCCGAGGCCGTTTATTGCTGAGGAAGTTACTCCCAATGTTGGGCACATTCCCAGTACCAAAACAAAAACCGGGTTTTCCTTTATAAATCCTTTTGAAAAATTTTTCCACTGATTCATCTCATATTATTTTTAATTTCCGGTAGTTCCGGAATTTGTCTCTAAATTCTTTTCATATGAAGTATATGCTCGTTCCATGGCATCTAAAAAAGCACGCGACGAGATAGTAGAGGCAGTTATTGCATCAATATCTCCACCATCTTTGGAAACCTGAAATTTTGTTGTTTTTGGACTTTTCCCTAAAACATTCTGTTTTGGTTTTTCTGGATTTTTAAACCAATCATTCATTTTTGAACCGAGACCGGGAGTTTCGTTGTTTTCCAAAACTACATAATTTGAAAAATTGCCATTCTGATCGATTCCGGCCATGACTGAAACAAAACCGTTAAATCCTTTTTTAGTGTATGTTTTTATGGCAATTCCAATCAAATCTTCGCCGTTATATGCCGGGAAAAATTCAAGACTGTCGGCACCTAATTCTGCAGGAACTTTGTAAGAGTCTCCCAATCTTTCAAATTCGGGGAGCACTTTTGTGATTGCTTCCTGTTGCGCTTTTAACTTTGCTGCCGCAATTGGTCCTTTGGTTAAATCGTAAACATAACCCAACGCCGTTGCGGCAATTCCGGTAACTAATAACAAAGTTACCACCATATTTGTAAATGTCGATTCACGTTTAGCCATGGTTAGTTATCTCATTAGATTGTTTAATTTCAATGGTATTCGATAAATCGTTCAATGAAATGAAAATATCAGCTATTATTTGTTGATTAAATATCATGAGCGATTTCCTCCAAATCGTTTAGGTTTTACATACGTATTAATGAGTGGTGTAACCGCATTCATTATTAAAATAGCAAATGAAATTCCCTCAGGGTAAGCTCCAAACATGCGGATACAAATCGTTATAATTCCAATTCCAATTCCATAAATTATTTGTCCTTTGGGTGTCATTGGCGATGTAACCATATCGGTGGCCATAAAAACAGCACCTAAAATTAATCCGCCGGTTACAATATGGTAAATTGGATTGATGTACATTTCCGGATTAATTATCCAAAAAATACCGGAAATAAAAATAACCGTAACTATAATTGACATTGGAATGTGCCAGGTAATTACTTTTTTCCAAATCAAATAAAATCCGCCTAAAATAATTAATAATGCAGAAATTTCCCCCAATGAACCACCTCCAATGCCCAACATCATATCCCCCATATTGGGTAGTCCTTCAATTTGAGAAATTGGTGTTCCGTTTGCAATACCTTCTTTGATTAAACCTAGTGGTGTTGCTGAGGTAGTCGCATCAATTTCGCTTAGTTTATTTACTGGCCACGATGTCATTTGTACAGGGAAGGATATGAGAAGAAAAACACGACCAACCAAAGCCGGATTAAAAATATTACTTCCCAATCCTCCAAATGACAGTTTTCCAATTCCTATGGCAACTAAAGCGCCAATTACAATTATCCACCACGGAATATTAGCTGGAACATTAAAAGCCAGTAAAATTCCTGTTACCAAAGCCGAACCATCTGTTACAGTAGGTTTAACTTTCATCAGGTATTTTTGAATGAGATATTCAAATGCCAAACAGGAAATTATTGCAATTGTCCCCACTCGTAATGCATCTAAACCGAAAACAAATACCGACCATAAAATAATTGGAATCAAGGCATAAATAACCCGGTACATTATTTTTTTTGTCGAATCGCCGGAGTGGACATGTGGCGAGGGTGAAACTGTTAATATTTTATTCATACTAAGTTTAAAGTTTAGCGTTTAAAGTTTTTAAATTAAACTTGCGCATTTCTATTTTTTTCGTGAACGAATTATTTGTCCTACTTTTCCTTTTCCAAAACGAATGTAATCTAATAATGGGCGGTTCGAAGGACAGGTGTAACTACACGAGCCACATTCAATACAATCCATAATTTTTTCTTCTTCCGCCCGATCAAAAATTTGTTTTTCGCTAAGTGTCATCAAAAGATAAGGTTCCAGCCCCATCGGGCAAACTGAAGCACATCGTGAACATCGGATGCAATTAATGTAATCGCCTCTCTTTGATTCTTCGTCTTGCATTAAAAGAATTCCAGATGTACCTTTTGTAACCGGTACATCCAGCGAAGCAACTGCACGTCCCATCATTGGTCCGCCGCTAATTATTTTACCCGTATTTTCGGGTAATCCGCCCGCTGCCTCAACCAATTTCGTAGTTGATGTTCCAATTCTTACTTTAAAATTAGATGGCTTTTCAACTCCTTTTCCTGTAATTGTTACCACTCTTTCGAACAGTGGTTTGTTTTTTTGAATGGCTTCGTAAACTGCAAATGCAGTACCTACATTACTAACCACAGCACCCACTGCGATTGGCAAACCTCCCGAAGGAACTTCTTTTCCGGTAACGGCATTAATAAGTTGTTTTTCACCACCCTGGGGATATTGAACTTTTAGCGCGGCAACACTTATTCCTTTATAATTTTTGGCTTTTTCAGAAAGAAGTTGAATGGCATCTGGTTTGTTGTTTTCAATTCCGACAACCGCTTTTTCAACATTCATCGCTTTCATTAAAATTTGGGTGCCAACCAGAATTTCGTTCGCTTTTTCCAGCATCAACTGATGGTCGGAAGTTAGGTACGGCTCGCACTCAACGCCATTTATTAAAAGTACTTCGGCTTTCATACCTTTTGGAGGAACCAGTTTAACGTGGGTTGGGAAAGTTGCACCACCCAGTCCAACAATTCCTGCATCCTGAATTTTCTTTACAATTTCGGGACCTTCCAAACTGAATTCAGTCTTCAACTCTTTTGAGCGATCAATTTCTTCCATCCATTCATCGCCAACAACATCAATAAAAATACCTTGTTTGGGGTATCCAGAGCTGTCGCTTGAAAAATCAATTTTTTTAACTTTCCCCGAAACAGACGAATGAATATTAGTGGAGACAAAACTGCTGCTTTTGGCAATTACCTGACCTACTTTTACCAAGTCGCCACGTGTCACCGTTGGCGTTGCCGGGGCTCCAATATGTTGGGCAACCGGAATAAATACCGTTTTTGGAATCGGTAATTCCTCTATTTTTTTATCCGCAGATAATTTATTTTCAGGAGGATGTATTCCGCCAAGTTTGAACGTTTTTAACATTCTATATTATTTAGCTGTGCTACACTCATTTTTGTCTTCAACCTTAATTTTTCGAGGTGGAAAATTCAATTCGGTAATTGCATTTGTAGGGCAAACCGATACGCATTTGCGGCATAGTTTACATTTGTCTGAATCAATAAATGCTAGGTTATTTACGATGGTAATTGCGTCGAATTTGCACTCTTTTTCACATTTACCACAACCGATACATGCTACTGAACAAGCTTTGCGTGCAACGCCTCCTTTTGCTTCGTTCATACATGAAACTACAATTTTGCGGTTTTTTGGGAATTTTTTACGAAGCTCGATTAAGTTCTTCGGACAAGCATCTACGCATGCACCGCAGGCTACACATTTGTCATCCAAAATTAGTGGAACCCCCATCCCGGCGCGTAAATCTATGGCATCAAAATCGCAGGAATCGACACAATCTCCATAACCTAAACAACCATACTCACAATCCGACTCGCCACTATAAACCGATGATGCGATGGCACAAGTTGTAACTCCATCGAAATTACTGGTTTTTGGACGATTGTCGCAAGTTCCGTTACAACGAATGTAAGCAACCCGTGGTTCTTTTTTTACTACTTCCAATCCTAAAATGACTGCTACGCTCCCCATTGTTTCGTTGCCTCCAACCGGACAATTTAAGTCGGAAAGGTTATCGGCTTTTACACAAGCTTCGGCAAAGGCCCGGCAGCCCGCAAAACCGCAACCTCCGCAGTTGGCACTCGGGAGTGCCTCTTCCACTTCATCAATCCGTGGATCTTCAAAAACTTTGAATTTTTGCGCAACAAAGTAGAGGATAACCGCAGCAGAGGTTCCTATTATGCTTAGTGTAGCAATAGTATATATAATTGTAATACTCATATATTAATTGATTTCTTCAATTTCGAAGTTGAACACTTTTTTAAAAAGATGACGAAAAATATATAATGTAATATAGTAAGGGACTAAAATTGCCAAAGAGAGCAATCCTGAAAATAATTCATTATCGGTAACCGATCCGGAAATAATTAGCGTAGCTAGCATTAATAAAAATGGTAAAACGTAACCATAAAAAAGTGCGGTAAAACCTTTCGATTCTTTAAATAGAATGGTTACTTGTTGCCCCAATTTGTAACTATTATTAAAATGTGTAATTTCAATCTCTTTGTCTTTAAAATCGGAAACTGAACAGGCTCCATTAGCATGACAAGATGAACATGCCGATTGATTGACAATGTTCACAATTAAGGAAGTTTCAGTAACTTCTTTTACAAATCCCGTATGTCTGATATCTGATCCCGTAGCTCTTTGTTTTTTGCTATTTAGAGATTGCAAATTTAGGTAATTATGTATACGTGGACATGCCAAAATTCATTTTTTTTTGAAATTGAACAATTTAGAAATGATCTAATTTAGCTGTTGTTTTTTGGTTTGGCTTTTACTTCGTCTCGTAGTGAACTTATGTCCCATGAATCATCTCCATCGTGGATGGAATAGTTTTTTTCAGCTTGTAATGTTTCCAATAATTGTTCCGAGAACCGCCTGGTTTCCTGAATATAACGTTTTTCGTCTTCCTGCCAGTGTTTGTAAAGTTCTTGTACAACTTCTTCTTCGTGGTGTTTAAAAGTTCGTGCAGCACGATATGCTTCGTAACGTGTAAATCCCAGATCCGTAAGTGCTTTGGCTCCTAATTCTGTTGCAGAGTTAAACATTTCGCGTTGCACGATTTTTACATCCAGATTAAAAAATTCAAACACATTAAAAATATCTTTTGCTCGGGCCAGAATCTTTGTTTTTGGATATTTATTACGGACTAACTCTGCAACTTTTAATGCTTCTTCGTGTTCGGCCATACTTAAAATTAGCATTCGCGCATTTTTTATTCCTGCTTTTTCTAATACTTGCGGACGAGTTACATCTCCAAAAAACAGTTTGAATCCATATTTTCGAAGAACTTCAATGTTGGTTGGATTGCTGTCGATAATAGTAACACTAAAATTGTTGGCTAATAATATCCTCCCAATTACTAATCCAAAACGGCCAAACCCAGCAATAATAACCGGATTTTCCTGTTGCTCAATTTCGTCGTATTCCAATTTGTTTTGCCATCTGGCTAAAATGGGACTAATTGCTTTGTCGTTAAAAATTAAGAGTAGGGGTGAAATTACCATCGAAAGAGTAACTACTAATAGCAAAAGCCCGGCGGTTTGTTCATCGAAAAGCAGATTTTGTTTTGAAAAGGAAATGAGAACAAAGGCAAACTCGCTGGATTGTGCCAGCAAAAAGGCAAACAGAAATTCATATCCTTTTTTTAATCTGAAAAATTTCCCAAGAATAAGTAAAACAGTAAATTTTATAACAATAAGTAACATTACAAAACCAAAAATTTGAAATGGATTTTCAATCAATACTAAAAAATTTATACTTGCTCCAACCGATATAAAAAACAGACCGAGTAGCAGACCTTTAAAAGGGTCGATAGTTGTTTCCAGTTCGTGTCGGTATTCATTATCTGCCAGAACTACTCCGGCTAAAAAAGTTCCTAGAGCGGGAGATAGGCCAATTTTATCCATTGCCAGTGCGATACCAATTACCATTAAAAGTGCAAGTGCAGTAAAAACTTCGTGCATTCCGGTTTCGGCAATAAACCGGAAAATATAACGTGCCGCAAACCGACCAACAAAAATAATAGAGGCAATTACGCCGATAATAATTAGAAGTTGAAGCCAGCCTGGCAATGATGCTATACCAGTAATATTATTCAATTCAGAGTCTGGAATGTTGATTGAAATACCCATTGTTGCCAAAATGGGTAATATTGCCAGAATTGGAATTACTGCCATGTCCTGAAAAAGGAGTACGGAAAATGCCGACTTTCCGGCAATATTTCTCATTAACCCTTTTTCTGAAAGTGTTTGCAAAACAATAGCTGTTGAAGAGAGGGCCAGAATTAATCCGATTGCAATGGCGCGATTAATCTTGAAATTAAAGAGTAAGGCAACACCGGCAATTACAACAGATGTTATTAATACTTGCAATCCGCCTAATCCAAAAATAGATTTTCGCATTTTCCATAGTAACGAAGGTTGCAGTTCAAGCCCAATTACAAAAAGCATGATTACAACACCAAATTCCGCAAAATGCATCACTTCTCCCGCTTCACTTCCTACCAAACGTAACACAAACGGACCAATTATTACGCCTGCCAGCAAGTATCCCAACACTGAACCCAGCCCCATCTTTTTTGCAATGGGCACCGAAACAACCGCCGCCGCCAAATAGATTAATGCCTGAAAGAAAAAATCTTGATTATACATCTGTTTCGAATAAATCGTTTGAATATTCTTTTGAAAGCAACGCTGTTAAATCAATTTTTTCGTCGCGCAACCCCAAAATTAAATCGAGGTACATTTTTGTGCACTCTTCTATTCCTTTATCGGAAATAGTGTGCGAACCATGCACAACAAATGGTGGCAAATATGTCATGCCGCACAAATTAGCCGATTGGTTGAACGGAGTCAGGAATTGATTAATGGTAAAATGATTTCGACCTTCTTGGCAATAAACATTTTTTTTTCCTCCCGTAGAAATTACTGAAATCGCTTTTTTTCCAGTTAATGCCTTTCCATTAATTCCATACGCAAAACCGTGTTCTAAAACCAAATCCATCCATTCATGAATAATTGCAGGGGCACTGTACCAGTAAAAGGGGTGGTGCCAAACAACTACATCGTGTTCGACTAATAATTTCTGTTCCTTTTTAACTTTAATAAAAAAGTCAGGGTAATTTTCATACAAATTATTTATAGTAACTCCGTCCAGAGTTTCAACTGCGCTTATCAATTTTTTATTGATTCGCGATTTATGAAAAGTCGGGTGGGCGAAAAGAATTAATATTTTTTTCATGTGTTTATAATTGTTTATTTTTATCGGCAACACATGTAACTCGCTGAATAATCATCCTTATGTGTGCTAATATTTACCATGCTCGTTTCATCTCATTAAATTGTATATTTTAATTGCATTCGATGTATCTCGCCATGAATTTTAATATGCTTGTTTGTATGATTTTTAGTATCCTTAATTTCACGCTCGTTTCATGCTGTGTTTTTTCTATTTCAAATTTATAAATATAAACTTTTCCGGGAACAACAACGAATTAATTTTCTCAAATTCACA
>CAYZBC010000160.1:0-11620 GCA_964476535.1 uncultured Maribellus sp. | reverse complement strand
TTCCTAATTTTTCGTTGCCCTTTTATCACTTAAAAAACGAAAAAGGAGCGTTTTGGAACTTGGTAACTTATCCGGGCAAAGAGATTCCTACAACCAAAAGTAAATCGATAAAAAGTTTCAAAGCATTAAATGAAACGGTTCTGGCGGCTACGTTGTCGGAAGAAATGTATAGCGCATTTTCAGATCCTGTACAACTGGAAGAATTAAAAGCGGCCATTTTGGAAAAATATTTTGGAGTAAAAGCGTCTTTCCGGAAGATTGAAAAAACCTCCTATTCAAATACCGTTAAAGCACAAATTTTGTACGACCCGGAACAAAACTATGTCAGAAATGTAAAACGGCAGATTGAAGCCCAAGCAAAAGATTTTAAGGAAGAATTTGTGTTGTTAAGAAGTTCTGTATTCCGCAAAGCCATTTTGGAAGTTTATAACAATCAGTGTTCGGTAAGCGGTTTAAAAGTGGAAGATGTAAAAAATCGTTCCTTGGTAGATGCTTGTCATATTATGCCTTTTGCCGAAACCTACAACGATTCCATTCGCAACGGCATGGCTTTATCCCCAACTTTTCACCGTGCATTCGATCGGGGATTAATTGCCATTTCAGATAAATACAAAGTTTTGGTTCATCCAAAATTAAAAGACTTCAATCCCGGGTCCGGAATTCGGCAATACGAAAACCGGGAGCTAATATTACCGCAGGAAGGGAAGTTTTATCCCTCGTTAAAAAGTTTCCGGGAGCACCGGGTAAAATTCGGTTACTGTTAGACCCTTCCTTCGCGCCCATTTGTAATCGCTGTGTCTTCGGTAGAATTGATAAGCATTTCAGCCAAAGGCTGAGGTACGAAATGCATTTAATTTTTCGGGCTGCAAACCACGTGGTATTTGTTTTGCCTGACAATAGAGAAAATACCGGTTTTATTAATTTTCTCCAGGGTTTCTTTTCGCGATTGATGTCCGTCTTCAATAATAACTTTTCCATCGGGTTTTACTATTCTGGCCAATTCGCGCAACAATTCGCTGTGATTTTCAATCATGTGAAACATGTCGAGTGCATACACCACATCGCTTGTTTTGTCGGGGAGAGAGCAGGAATATCCTTCAGCAAGTACACTTTCTACATTTTCGAGGCCGTATTTCGAAATTATTTTTTCCACATGCTCAATCGCCATCGGATGAATGTCTACGGCATATACCTTTCCGTTTTTACCCACTGTTTGCGATGCATTTTTAATGTACCGTGCCGGTCCGCAGCCATAATCTACCACAATTTGATTCTTTTTTAAACCCAGTGTTTTAAAATGTTTGTTGGAGAATTGGGCAAAAACATCCATTATTTTCATGGTCAGAGTCATCATCCTGAAAATTGAGTTGGGAATATATTCCCGGCTTTTTCCGTGCATCTGGTCGCCAATCGTTTTCTTTTTTGTTTCCATTGTTTTTGTTTTATTGTTCCTTGTCACTGAATCAAATTTAACCTCATTCAATTCATATTCCATTGCATTTCAGACGAATGTGCCAATTCAGTCGGTAAAACCTTTGCTTATCCGGAGAAAAAGGATTTGTAGATGTTATTGTTATAAAATAGTTGAATTGTAAACTCAAAACAAAATGCCCTTTGTCGCAAATACAGGGGTAGACGAGAGTTGTTTTCAACGACAAAAAAGCACCACAAACAAACGATTTATGTTTTGAGTAGATTTTTTGTAAAATGATTCGAACCACCTCCCTCCAAACAAGAAATTTGGAGTACTCCTCCCCGTCAGACCAGGTTTGCCGGGCAGGCTTTTGCTAAGGAGGACGCGTTCTAATCCGCTAATCCACCCGCTCCATGCTCGCAACGGGGGCCAGGAAAATTTCGACCTATTCTATTTTTTATCCTTTTTATCGTTCTGGTTTTTAAAATAACTTTCCGATTTTCCCCACAACTTTCCTGCTTTTCGGAAAATGTTTTTTGTGGCTTTTTCAAGCGATTTATCGGCTTTTTTATACGTTTTACTTTCGTGTATTTTTTCTGCAGTTTCGTCAATAAATGCATCTGCTTTATCGATCCAATTTTTATCTTTCTCCTGGCTGTTTTCCTCTTTCTTTTCCGGTTCCCCTTTTTTGTCCTTCTCCATATCGTAGATATTTCTAATTAATCCTTCCAATTTCTGTCAAATGTAATTAATAATCAGAAGGATGTAGCAAAACGATACAACTGTCGGGCTTGTTCCCTAATCTGCCATTTTATTTTCCTTGTTTGCCCCAATCCAAAAGGGAGCAGGAACAATCAATTCGCTCCCTTCAGGGGCGGGGTAAACAAATTGCTATTCAGAATAAAAAATAAAAACGAGTGTAAAACCAGATAGTCTTTTTTGAAATGAATACTGTATGACTTCACCTGTTCCCGCCGATTTATAATCGGTGTTTAAATAAAATAAAGAAGCACGAATAAAAAATTCGCTCCAGCCACAATTTATTTTGTGAAGAATCAGATTTCCTTTAAGCTCATTATGCAATACCCTGTTTTTAGTCCGAATTCTTCCGCTTCTTTACCACTAAGCAAATAGCTTATTTTTCGGTGAAGTGTTCTTCCGGTATAACTTCGGGTCGGTTGTCTGTATTCGCGTAAAAGGAGTTCGTGTCCGGTTAAAAAGCCTCTGTCGTTTTTCCGTAGTTCAAAATCTTTCTCCCCGCTTGAAATTGCTTTAAAATATTCTTCCCAGGTTTTCAGTTCGTGCACCATAGTTGTAAAATTATAAAATTTTGTATTGCATTATTTGCTTTGCGCTGCCTCGTTCCTAAATCACGTGGTTTGATAAAAATTTATTCAATAAAGTAATGTCACACGATGCAATTGTGCAGCAGCGATAGTTTCTTGAAATTTACCAGAACAGTACGAAATTGTAAATTCGCACCAACTGCGCAAAGGCTAAAAGTCAGTAGTTTATCACTGAATCAGGCTTTCCGCTTCACGCAGTATCTTGTTTCTTTGTCTTTCCGTAATATTCATTTCCTTTAAAAGGTTTCGGTTTTCTACCAGTTCGCTGCACAGCACAATTCCTTTTTGGAGCAGTCCCTGTTTTTGTGCTTTGGTAAGTGAGATCAACGAAGTCAAGGGGTGTAGTCCGGTTTTGTCAATCCGGTATTTCAGCCCGGTGCCGACCGGGTAGTCCCAAGAAATCACCAACATTCCAGCACAGGTTCCGTACTGTACTGCATCGTCGCTAAAACGGGTATTGGTAACCACACCTCCCTGATAGCGGATATCTTGCCCGTACTGCTTTTCCCAGGCTGCTTTTACATCGAGAAACCGCGAATTAATATATAAGGGTACCTGAACGCTGCTATTTGTTCTACTATCGCCGTGAAACTTGCATTCAATCATCAACATTTCGCCCGGTTTTCGGGCCACCACATCTACTTCGTGCTGTACACATTTTCCCTGAACAATAACTCCGGTTTCTACTGAATATCCCATGCTCTCAAATATTTTTCCTACAAACTTCTCGAAAGGAAAGCCTGTTGGTCCCAATTCCATAATTGCATTTTTCAGTTTGTAACGTGCTGCAATTTTGTGCGATTCTTTTTTAAGCTGAGCAAAGGCCATTTTGTAGATTTTGCCTGTTGGAATCCCGTCATAGAGCTTCTGACTGACATATTCTGTAATTTTATTCTGTTCATCTGTTCCTGCTCCTGCCGATTGCAAGGCTTGTTTAAGTTTTTTCGGATCGAATAGTGCCTTTTCTCCGTTCCCTTTAACAACTGAAATATTCATAATTAGAAAGCTTTGTTCAAAGATAAGGGGTCTTTTGTATTTTAAAAGTGTCTGTTGAAAAATGTTATTGGGTTTTGGAATTCAAAAAAAAACCGGATTTAGCTACCCCGGCTTTTACTAAGGAGGACGTTTTCTAACCTACCAAGATGAATAAAACGTTTATTTTTCTTCGTCTCCCTTATAAAAAGGGCTAATAAAAGGGGGATTTTGCACCATAACCACACGATTAAATTTCAGAGAAATCAAATCCTCCGACCTCTTTTTGCTAAGGAGGACTTTTGTAAACAACGGGGAGAATGAAACCTACTGTATTAAATTGTTCAAATGTGAAAAATATCCCTTAGTTTTATGGAATAATTTATCCAATTGAGTTAGTCGCTAAACAAGGTGTTTCATGAATTACGGGTTAAAGTTTTGCCAACCCGGAATTGAAATCTACATTTGGATTAAAAATACAAAGCTTTGAATCAAAAAATACTACTGATATCGCCTCCCTTTGTGCAAATGAATACGCCATATCCTGCTACATGCTATTTAAAAGGATTTTTAAATACCATCGGCGTAGAAAGTAATCAATGCGATTTGGGGCTGGAAGTCATTCTTGCTTTATTCTCCAAAAGTGGCTTGCAAAAGCTCTTTTCAAACATTGAGAACCTGGAAATTGAACTTTCGGAAAATGCTTCTCGCATGTTTGCCTTGCGCAACGATTATCTGCAAACCATTGATGCGGTGATTGGTTTTCTTCAAAACGTAAATCCAAGCCTTGCACATCGTATTTGCACTCGACACTATCTGCCCGAAGCCGTACGATTTGAACAGGCCAAAGACATCGACTGGGCGTTTGGTGTAATGGGTACCCACGATAAGGCCCGCCACCTGGCAACCTTGTATCTCGAAGATATTTCGGATTTGATTGTAGAAACGGTTGATCCTTATTTTGGCTTTAGCCGGTATGCTGAACACCTGTCCGCTGCAGCATCTTCGTTCGATGAATTGTATGCCAATCTGAATGCACCCACAACTTTTATTGATGGTATCTTATTCGATCTGTTGGAAGAAAAAATTAACCACTATCAGCCAACATACATCGGCCTTTCCGTTCCCTTTCCGGGTAGTTTGTACAGTGCTTTGAGATGTGGACAATGGATAAAAACACATCGTACCAAGCTAAAAATTGTGATGGGAGGCGGCTACCCAAATACCGAATTACGGTCACTCACCGACAGTCGGGTATTTGAGTTTACCGATTACATTACCCTGGATGACGGTGAAGCTCCCCTTCAACACTTACTCGAATATTGGGAAGGAAAGCGGGAGAAAAAAGATTTGAAGCGCACCTTTTTACTCGAAAACGAATCGGTGGTTTATTACAACGGATCAACACAGAGCGATATTGGTCAACGCGATGTGGGAACCCCCGATTACAGCGATTTACCCTTAAAAAAATACCTCTCTGTAATAGAAACAGCGAATCCTATGCACCGGCTTTGGAGCGATGGCCGATGGAATAAACTCACATTGGCTCACGGATGTTACTGGGGAAGATGTACTTTTTGCGATACATCGCTCGATTATATCCAACGTTTTGAACCAAGCAGTGCAAAGCTAATTTGCGACCGCATGGAAGAAATAATTTTTCAAACGGGTGAAACAGGTTTTCATTTTGTGGATGAAGCAGCACCTCCCGCACTTTTAAAATTACTGGCGCTGGAGATTATTCGCCGGGGTTTAAATGTAAGCTGGTGGACGAACATCCGTTTTGAAAAAAGTTTTACAAAAGATTTGTGTTTTTTGCTGAAAGAAGCGGGGTGTATTGCTGTTTCTGGTGGATTGGAAGTGGCATCGGATCGTTTGCTGGGTTTAATAAATAAGGGGGTGAGCGTTTCTCAAGTCGCCAAAGTATGCGACCATTTTACGCAAGCAAAAATCATGGTACATGCTTATTTAATGTATGGATTCCCTACACAATCTCACCAGGAAACAATTGACTCTCTTGAAATTGTACGTCAGCTTTTTGAAGCGGGCGTTGTGCAATCGGGCTTTTGGCATCAGTTTGCCATGACCGCTCATAGTCCGGTAGGAATGAACCCGGAACGATTTAATATAAAATCTGCGCAAACACAAGCCGGAAGTTTTGCAAATAACGATTTACAGATACTGGATCCGGAAGGGATAGATCACACTAAATACAGCGAAGGTTTACGGAAATCCTTGTACAACTTTATGCATGACATCGGGTTCGACCTTAATTTGCAGGAGTGGTTCGAATTTAAGATTAAACCCACAACGATTCCTTCCAGTTTTATTCAAAATGTGATTGAATCACAAACCTTCATTCTCCCTTCACCCAATTCTAAAGTCATATGGTTGGGTAAATCGCCAAAAGTTCGAACGGCAACAAAGCGGAAGAAAAACAGGCAATTCGAGAATACGATTCTCACCATTCATTTAAAAACCAAAACACTGGAACTGGTATTTGAAAAACAAGAAGGATTGTGGCTGGCCGAAAAACTCGATGTGTTGCAAATTCATTGTTCACCAGACTATACATTAAAAACACTTCAGACAGATTTTGAAGAAAATACTCCAGGTGATTTTATACTTTTTTGGAACAATAAAAATCTGATGAAATTACGGAATTCGGGATTGCTTGTTTTATGATTTGTTTGGAATACACCAACTGCCCCCATCTTCACCTCTTTTAACCGCTTGAAATAACGCATAAATTAACACCCGAAAATAATTCGACTCGGTATCCGAAATAAAATGTAGTTTCGCGGCTCGATTTTTATTATCGAAATGATTTTAAGAAAACAAAAATCGGGTGTTTTAATTAAAGGAAAAAAGCAAAAAGGATGAAGCGTATCAATGCATATAAAAAATTGTTTAATGTTGAACAAGACACCGATCTTAGGGAACTTAAAACCACTTATCGGAATTTAGTAAAAGAATGGCATCCTGATAAATTTCAGGAAGGAGACGACAGAGCTTCGGAAGCCGAAATAAAAAGCCGCCAAATTATCGATGGCTATCATTTTCTTGTAAGCATCGCCCCGGAAACAGTAGCGAAGAATTTGGAAGAATATACAACCACCACCATCCAATCGGGTATCGCCGACTTTAAACATAAAGGACAATTACTGGAAATGACCTTTTTGGATGGTACAAGCTATGAATACTTCGGTGTTTCTAAAAACGTATTTATTAAAATGAATAATTCGGATAAGCAATTGCGATTTGCCAAAAGAAATATTTTTAATTCTTACCTCTATCGCAAATCCAGGAAAGCCCTTCAAGAGGCCTAGTGTAATAGTGAAATAGAAACAATTATATTCTATTTTGAGTATATTCGCTTCAGGAAATTTATCATCACTTAATCGGGAACAACAAGCATGTCATTTACTACTTTAGGATTATCAACTTCATTACGGAAAGTATTATCCGAAAAAAATTACACCAAAGCTTATCCAATTCAGGAAGCCGCCATTCCGGCTATTTTAAACGGGAAAGATGTACTGGGCATAGCTGCAACAGGTTCAGGTAAAACCGCAAGTTTTGTATTGCCTTTGTTAATGAATTTGCAAAACCATTTTGTTGCAAAAAACAGGCATGTAACTGTTTTGGTGTTAGTACCGACCCGTGAGTTAGCGGTACAGGTTCAAGACGTGTTTTATACCTTTGGCTCAGTGCTTCCGAAGCCCATTAAGTCGATGGCCGTTTATGGTGGAGTTTCCATAAATCCACAAATGATAGGTTTGCAGGGTGTTAACGTTTTAGTTGCCACTCCAGGTAGATTACTGGAGTTGGTAAGAATCGAAGGCGGTGCATTTATCGGATATTAAAACGCTGGTACTCGACGAAGCCGACAAAATGCTAAATCTGGGTTTTAAAGAAGAGATGAACCGCATTTTTTTACTGCTGCCAAAGAAACGTCAAAACCTATTGTTCTCGGCAACATTAAGCGACGATCTCAACAACATTACACAGTTTCTTTTGCACGATCCGCTGGTAATTAAAATTGCTGCCGAAACAAATACCATCGACCTCATCAATCAGGTTGCCTATTCGGTGGAGGAGGAGCGGAAAGGACCACTTCTGCGCTATTTAATAAAAAACAGTAACTGGCAACAGGTTTTGGTTTTTACTTCGTCGGCGTACAAAGCAGATGCTGTGGCCGATAAATTGGTTAAGAACGGACTGGATGCAGAAGCTATCCATAGTAAAAAAAGTCAGGGTGCAAGAACAGACGCTTTGCGCCAGTTTAAATCGGGCGACATTCGGGTGTTGGTTACCACCGATTTATTAGCCCGCGGTATCGACATCGAATTTTTACCCTGTGTAATTAATTATGAATTACCCCGATCGCCCAAAGATTATATTCACCGTATTGGGAGAACAGGTCGTGCCAAATCTGCGGGTGAAGCCATTTCCTTGATTACTCCCGATGACGAACATCATTTTAAAATCATCCAAAAAAAGATGGGGAAACAGGTTAACAGAATAGAAACGAAAGAACTTGACTTTAGAGGTTACTAACCTGAATATTGGTTTCTAAACGAATCATTTTTATTGTTTCTTCCGGACAAATAAGGACGCAAGCTCCACATCCAACGCAAGCTTCAGGGTTTACCTCGGGTTTCATTATTAACGATTTTTGTGTGGGCACAATATCAATGGCGTTATAACTGCACACGGCTCTACACCTGTCGCACTCGGTTTGCCGGGATAGCAAACATTTGTCGAGGTCAATTTTAATCGATGCTATAAACAGCTTCTTTTTAGCGGGTATCGAAAATGGCGAAATAGAACCTGTTGGACAAACCGTCCCACATAAATTACAGTCTTCTTTGCAATATCCGCCTTTATCGAAGGTAATCTCAGGGGTCATCCAGGCCAAAACATTTTCTGATGAAGAATAATGTTGAATTATTCCTGTTGGGCAGACTTTAATACAACTTCCGCACCGGATACAAAGGGTACTAAACATGGGATCTGACAACGAAGCCGGTGGTCGAAATTTTACTTCTTTTTTTGATTGTAAAAACTTAGGGATCAACAATCCGGCAATAATTCCGGTTCCTCCGACAATAAATAGTCTTCTGCTGGTTGTGGCAGAGTAACCTGTACCTTGTTTTCTGTTGAATAATTCTTCAGTTGTTTTACGAAGTAGGTAAATATCGTCGAACAAACCACCAAGCGGACAAAGCTTTGTACACCAAATTCCGGGAAAAAAATAATGTAGAGCAATTAAAACGGGCAATCCCATAAACGAAAAAATAGTTACCCATTTGAACGGCTCAGAAAAAACCGAAAAGAAACCATTAAAAATAGCCATTGGATCGAGTAAAATAAACAATGGGATTCCAAATAGTGCAGCAATAAATGAAGTTAAGTAAAGCCACCGCCCCAGAGATGGAACTTTACGCAAATACTTATTTTTTCGTGGGCTAAGGTTTGAAACATAATCGCAGCCAAATCCCACAGGACACAGGTATTTACAAAACCAACGTTTGTGAAAAATACCGCTTATAAAAATTATAAATCCCAGTCCGTTTAACATTACCAGTGATTTAAGCAGCAAAACAGAGTTTAAAAGGATAAACGGACTCAACCAGTTGAAAATGCCTGTTAACCATGCTAGTTGAATTGGTAAGGCAAAAAAGATGGCAAAAAGGGTTGAATAAAAACGAATATTTTTAGATTTCAAGATGTTCATTATCCGAACCAAACGTTTTGTTCAACAAGCAGCTTTCTGAGTTTTTTAACATCGATATTTCTGGCGAGCTCCCGCTCTTTTATAGCCCTTGCAGCTGCGGCTCCTGCACCGTGTCCGGTAACCAAACAGGTTCCGATAATACGTGTATCTTCTACTAAATCGCGTTCGAAACTAAAACACCGGCCCGCCACAATTAAGTTTTCAACGGTTTTTGGAAGTAACGAACGATAAGGAATCTGCCACATTGGGCGTTCGGCAGGTATAACTTTCCTTCCCTTGTAAAGCATGGTTGTCCAGGCGCCACTAATACCAATTGCATCGTCAAAATTTTTGTAGGTCATCGAATCTTCAAGAGTAAGCCGGTATTCGCCGTCGAGAATTCTTGACATTCGAACACCCATTTGTGAAGCTGTATCCAGTAAAAAAACCTCTTCGTGTCCCGGAGTCTTCCTTATTTCTGTAACACTATCCCAAATCTGTTTTCGGTATTCCAGTTGCAATCCGGAAAGCGTTTGCATATCAATACCATTCTGTTCATTTTTTCCATGCATATTCACCCAGTTTACACTTTTCAAGGGGGTTGGATCGCCAATTTGCATTTCGCGATATCCAGGTGCATTTTTGTTGATACGATCAACATTACCCAGGCGGTGTACCAAGCCAATGTGATAAGGCATATTTTCCGATTTTTCTCCCGACCAATGAATAACATCACCATCTCCGGTACAATCAATAACAACTTTAGCCAATACGGCCAGTCTCCCCGATTTGCTTTCAATAAAAACGCCCTTAATAGTGTTACCATCCATAATTGCATTTACACCCCAGGAATGATACAACATTTTAACCCCTGACTCACGAATCATTTCATCCAAAAGGTATTTGCCAGCTTCAGGATCAATTACCGGATTTATTTTATGAATGGCCATCCCCATATCAAAAAAGCGTTGTGCCATTTCACCGCCAATGCCATGTATCACTTGTCGTCTTCTATTTTGTTTATCTACTGCATGTGTCGACAATAACGGCAATACAAGGCCTCCGGTCCATAAGCCACCTAAATGATTGTAACGTTCCACAAGATAGGTTTCGGCACCTGCTCTGCTGGCAGAAATAGCTGCTGCAACACCTGCCGGGCCTCCGCCAATTACTAACACTTCCGTTTCGGCTAAAACTGAAATCTCACGTGCCGGTTCGGTGATGGTTTTTTTAAAGTTGGAGGATGAAACATCTAAAGTCGTTTGTTCATCTGACTCAACATTCAACTTTCGGCCACAGGATACACCTAAGGTAAGTGCACCTCCAGCAGCCATTATTCGGGTTACAAAATCTCTTCGTTTCATTGGGTAGCCAATTTTTAGGTTTTTATAATAAACATAGCAAATTGTAATTAAAAGCAACAACCAATAGATTAGTTCTCCGGGATTTGGAGTACGGATTAAAAGCTAAAAATAATACAAATTCTGAAAAAATGATAGACATGGCCTACCTCCTCCTCATCCTTTAACAGACGAACCGGGTTCTTGAGTTATTGGCAATGTAAACGAAACAATTGTACCTTTATCCTTTTCACTTTCTATAGTTAAAGTACCTTTATTCTTCTCAACAAAATCTTTAACCAGGATTAGCCCTAAACCGGTACTTTTCTCATCTTCCGTACCTGTTGTATGATGTGTATTGGTTATTTCAAAGATTTTTGTGAGTTTAGATTTTGCGATACCAATACCACTATCTTTTATACTTAGAAGAACAGTATTTTTATCGTTTAATGCAGACTTAACAATTACAGAACCGCCCCGATGCGAGAATTTAATGGCATTACTTAGAATATTGCGTAAAATGGTCTGCAGCATATCCGGGTCCGCTAACACAAAAACCATATCATTTCTTTCAACCCTGATATCGATTTGTTTGTATTCAGCAGATTGGCTCAATCCGTCTAACGAGTTCTGAAGAACCTCGGACAGTTTTAATTTTGTTGGCCTGTATTCAATTTTGGCAACCTGCGATTGCGCCCATATAAGCAGGTTTTCAAGCAAATTACTTACGTTTTCTGCCGATTTGTAAAGTGTTAGTAATATCTCTTTTAATTCCTTACTACTAAAATCATCGAAACTGGAATTGAGATGCTCCAAAAGTGCAGCAAGA
>CAYZBC010000159.1:0-11665 GCA_964476535.1 uncultured Maribellus sp. | reverse complement strand
TCTAAATAATTAAATGCGTTTTGTTCTTCCATTACTTTTTGCATCATAAAAGCCGTTGCTCCACCCGGAACATCTTCATCGATAAAAATTACTTTATTGGTTTTTTTAATCGACTCTAAGATTAGTTGATTAATATCGAAAGGCATTAATGTTTGTACATCGATTACTTCGGCTGAAATTCCTTTTAATTTCTGAAGTAAATGAGCCGCTTTAACGGCGTGATGTACATTCCATGCGTAGCTTACAATGGTAATGTCGGTACCTTTTTTCAGAATTTCGGGAATTCCAAGTGGAACTTTAAATTCACCAATATTGGTCGGTATTTTCTCTTTTTGGTTGTACCCTTTTAATGGCTCAATTACGAGAGCCGGGTCGTTTGCCTCCAACAAAGTATTGTAAAAACCAGCTGCTTGGGTTAAGTTTCTGGGTACACACAAATACATTCCCCGCAACGATCCCAATAGCATTTGCATGGGCGAACCTGCATGCCACATTCCTTGTAATTGATGTCCGCGTGTCCGTACAATAAGAGGTGCTGCCTGCTTTCCTTTTGTGCGGTATTGCAAACTAGCCAAATCGTCGCTTAATTGCGACAGTGCATATATAACATAATCGAGGTATTGAATTTCTGCGATGGGACGAAAACCACGCATAGCCAGCCCAATTCCCTGTCCTATAATTGTTGTTTCCCGAATTCCTGTATCAGAAACACGTTCAATCCCGTATTTCTCCTGCATCCCTTTCATGCCTTGGTTTACATCGCCAAGTTTGCCAGTGTCTTCACCAAAAGTTACCAAATTGGGATATTTATCAAAAAGAACATCGAAATTTTTATTAACGATTTCAGAACCATTTACTTCTTTCGACTGGGCATTGTATTCTGCCGCTATGGCGTTTATTTTTAATGCGGAGTCTTCCTCCTCGCGGTACAATTTGCTATTGTAAAATCCCCTGGTTTTTTCCTCAAAGTGTTTTATCCAGTTTTTAAGTTCCGTCCTCTCGTTCTCAACTTTTTTATTTAAATGAATTTCAAGCGAAAGCCGTTTTGCAAAACTCAGATACGATCGACGGGTTGGAAATGACTTTTGAGTAATTTTTTCAAAATCGTTTAACCTTTCAACATTGAGTTTCGATTTATCGTTAATTTTTGTGAGGATTACCTTTAACTCATTTTTCTCTTTAAAATAACTGTTTGAATAATTTACCCAGGCATTTTCCCGTGCTTCTTTTGCAATTTTTTTGGCTCTTTTTTCCAATTCAACGAGCAAGGCTTCATCTGCAATTCCGCTTTCCAGGAGCCATTTTCTCATTTGTTTTATTCCATCGAATTCTTCTTCCCAGGCTAATCGTTCTTTGGTTTTGTAGCGCTCGTGCGACCCTGAAGTTGAATGGCCTTGCGGCTGCGTAACTTCGTAAATATGAAACACTGCTGGAATTTGCGCTTCTCTGCATTTCGAGACTCCTTCAGCAAATGTTTTTAACAATTCCGGGTAATCCCAACCTTTGCATTTGTAAATGGAAATTCCATTTGTTCCTTTTTCTTTTTGAAAACCTTTTAAAACTTCCGAGATGCTCGATTTTGTAGTTTGTAAATCAATGGGAACACTAATTCCAAAACCATCGTCGTAAATGGCAACAGCAAGCGGAATCTGCATTACACCGGCGGCATTAATGGTTTCGAAAAATATACCTTCGCTTGTACTCGCGTCGCCGATATTACCAAACGCAACTTCATTTCCGTTGACATTGTTTTGCAGGTATTTTTTTATGGATGGTTTTTGTCTTACAATTTTCGATGCCTGCGCTAAACCCAGTAATCGCGGCATTTGCCCGGCAGTGGGTGAAATATCGGAAGCCGAATTATATTTTTCAGAAAGATCTTTAATTTCTCCCTTTTTATTAATATTTGAGGTGCTGAAATGGTTGTTGAAATTACGCCCGGCTGTCGATGGATTCGATTCTTCGTTGGTATCGCCATAAATCATGGAAAAAAACTCTTCGGGCTGCAACAATCCCAGTGCCAGCATAAATGTTTGATCGCGATAATACCCCGAGCGCCAGTCGCCCTTTTTAAACGTTTTGGCGTAAGCAAGCTGTGCAAGCTCTTTCCCTTCGCCAAAAATTCCAAAATGTGCCCGACCAATGTGAACTTCGCGCCGCCCTAAAATACTAAGCTGTCTGCTTAAGTAGGCAATGTGATAATCTTCTAAAGCTTCTTTTGTTTTTATGTTGTTTGCTATAATGGTTTCAGTTTTTCCCAGGTACATACTTTTTGTTTAAAGCATCAAAGTTTTGCAATCTCTCACATAACATTTGGGGTTTGGTATTGTTTATCGGGCATAGGAATTCCCCTGGATTTCATCTTTTCCAAACCGGATTCTGGTTTATATTCAATACCCATTTTTTTAAGCTTGAATAAAGATGGCATCCTTTTGAATTCAAACAAATTCTGGTAATTTTAAAAACCTAATTCAAAAAGTATAATCAAATGGTATTTTCCTGTTTATTTAAAAAAATTCGAAATATTTTGATTTTTAGTTTTATGAGTATTTCGTCGTTTGCGGTTGATTTCTATGTATCGCCAAACGGAAACGATTCGAATCCCGGTACAAAGGAGAAACCATTTTCCAGTTTAGAGTGGGCTAAAATTGCGGTTCAAAATTCCATTCAAAAAAATAAAGATGTTGAACATACAATTTATATGGCCGATGGTTTTTATGAGATAGAGAATCCGGTAATTTTTGATTCCAAATATTTTTCTGATGATAATCGACTTACTATAAAAGCTCTGGAAGAAGAAAATCCTATAATTTCGGGAGGTATTCGTTTGCGAGGTTGGCAAAAAAATGATGCAGGATTTTGGGTTGTTGATTTACCAAAAAAGGAAAATGAAAAATGGAATCCGCGAGAGTTGTTTGTTGGTGGTAAAAGGGGAATTCGTGCCCGATTTCCAAACACAGATTATTTACGTGTTAAAAAAGCAGGAGAAGACCGGCGAACCAATTTCTTTTTCGAAAAGGGAGATTTCCCAATTCCTGAAAATGTAAATGGTGTGGAATTGGTTTTACTTCACGACTGGTCGATTTCCCGAATTGGTGTTCTAGATATTGATTCGCAAAACAATAAATTAACGGCAGTCGATTCAATTGGCGCAAAAAATCCGCTATTTTTTAATATTGATCACTGGGAAGAAAATCCGCGCTATTTTCTCGAAAATGCAATTGAATTTCTGGATGCAGATTACGAATGGTTTTTAGATATTAAAGAACAAAAAATGTATTTGAAACTTTCGGAAACACTTGACCCTGAAAATCTTGAAATTGTTGTTCCCTATTCCAATGGATTAATTTCGATGGTGGGAGATGAAAACAACCCGATTAAAAATATTCATTTTGAAGGAATAACTTTTCGACATTGCAATTGGGGAATTCCTAAATTAGGGTATTGTGGTGTGCAGGCATGTTATTTCGATGCACGTCCGTTAAACGGTTGGAAAGAAGTTCCAGCAGCCGTAAAAGCAGAGTGGGCGGAAAACTGCACGTTCGAAAATTGTAGTTTTGAAAATTTGGGAACATCGGGTTTATGGTTTTCAACCGGATGCAAATCGTGTTCTGTTAAAAACGCTGATTTTTATGATATTTCGGCAAATGGAATTATGATTGGAGAAGGGCGCGACCGTTTTATCGATGGTGAAGTTTGGTGGAAAGTAGCACCCGAACAAGTGGCTTTGGGAAATACGATAGAAAATTGTATTATAGAAAAATGTGGCACTCAATTTTTTGGTGCTATTGGAATTTGGTGCGGTTTTACGGCTGAAACAACAATTCGAAATAACGAGCTATCAGACTTGCCTTATTCGGGTATTTCAATCGGGTGGGAGTGGAGCCCGATTCCAACGCCTTGTAGAAATAATGTAATCGACGGTAATCACATTCACCATATTTTAAAGATTTTGAGCGATGGTGGTGGTATTTATATGTTGGGCCTGCAACCTGAGAGTAAGTTGGTAAACAATCATATTCACGATGTGAAAGTTAATGCCGGTCGTGCCGAAAGCAATGGAATGTTTTTGGACGAAGGAATTACTGATGTAATTGTTGAAAATAATTTGATTTATAACATCGCTAAATCCCCGATTCGTTTTCATAAAGCAACTATTAATTTGGTAAAGGAGAATTACCTTTTTTGCACCAAAGGAAATCCGCCAATTCGCTACAATTCAACAAAAGAAGAGGACATTCAAAAAGTTGGGAACAATGTTTTTTCTGAAGGTGATGTTAATTATATGATGGAACTAAAAGAGATAATAAAGAATAGGAAATAAACTTTTAAAACGAAATTCTAAAACTAAAAAAAAATTTATTTTATTGGAAGCTTTCTATCAATTTCTCTCCCAAATCCCTCAATTTCAATTTCGTTTTCTGAAAATGAAACAATGGAAAACGCAGTTTCGCTCTCAGTTTCAACCATTCCTTTCAACGTTACAAAATGAATCCCGTTTAACGATGCATCGTTTCCGGCGTGGTTGTGTCCGTTCATCCAAAGTTTTACACAAGAATAATTTTTTAAAACAGCCAGTACTTCTTTTGAATTCCAGAGTGTGTGTGCTTCCAACGGCAGGAGCGGGTAGTGGCAAAAAATTGCGACTTTTTGCGATTTTTGTTGTGCTACTTTTAATTGTTGTTCCAGCCACAGAATTTGCACTTCACTCATGCCTCCGTTCCAATTTTGATTGTTGGGTTGCTTGTCAAAAGTAAGCTGTTCAATCTTGTTTTTAGCCTGTTTAATAATTTCCGGGTGGTTCGATTGCAATGTTATTTCATTTCCATTCAGAAAAATAAATTGCCAACCTTTTTTCGCGAATGTGTAATACGTTTCGGTAAGATTTAATTGTTCTGGAACTTTGTTTAAAAATTCAGGTTTAACCGAAAAATCGTGGTTTCCAATGACATGAAAAACCTCATTTTCCGATTTCTCCAAAATTGAATTTACTTTTGAATAACTTGCAAAATTCTTGTCAATAAAATCACCAAGACCCACAACAAATTCAATGTTTTTGTTTTGATTGAATTCTGCTATACAATCGCTTAGTTTCAAAGGTGAATTTCTGTAATATCGAGTACCGGCAGTTTCGCAATCGCAATATTGACAATCGGCAAAAACGCCAATTTTAATTTGTGCTTCACATGAATTATTATAAATCATTCCGATAAGAATTAAACTTAAAAAAAGCCTTACTTTAAAGTGTGTTTTTAGTCCCATGTTTTTTGTTTTACAATCTCATAAATCTATTTTACTAAATTAGGGGAATAATTTAAAGAAATGACCATGCGTGTATTATTTACGGTAATTTTTACAACAATTCTGTTTTTTTCTTCGGGGGCAGAAAATAAAATCACTAAAAAAGAGAAGAGTGAAATAAATTGTTTGTTAGAGAAACAAGTTGAAGCCTGGAACAACGGTAATCTTGAAACATTTATGGAAACGTACTGGAATTCGGAGAAGTTGGTTTTTGTGGGTTCACGAGGTCCAACTTATGGTTGGCAGGCTACTTTGGATAATTATAAAAAAGGTTACCCCAATAAAAAAGCAATGGGAGAGTTGATGTTTAGCGTTCTGGACATTTCTAAGATTGATAAAAAAACCGTTTTTGTTATCGGAAGATTTGATCTTTTTCGCGAGATAGGAGATTTGAGTGGGCATTTTACACTCAATATACAAAAAATTAAAAGTAGGTGGTTGATTGTTAGTGATCATTCGAGCGGGGAGAATTAAATGGAATTGTGAAACTGTTAAAAGGAAAAATTGTTTTTAACCTTTGTGAACTTTTGAGAAACCGTTCGTGAAACTTTGTGGTGGAATTTTTAATTCTTCTTCCTAAAAATAATCTTTATTTCAACTTCAGAGTTAATCGGAATTCTATTTTTAATTTCAGGTTGCCATTTCGATCCACCTTGAATAATCTCCTTTGCTTGTTCAAACAATAAAGAATCTGCATTGTTTTTCTTTTGGAATTCGGCAATTTCTCCGCGGGTATTAATTTTCAACTGCAATTTTACAACTTCTTTCCTTTTTGGATAATCATTGGGTAAAACCGCTTCATTTTTTAGGTATTTTTTAAATTCCTGCATTCCAATTTCGGGTTGAGCTTTGGAATCTAGGACAGTTGTAACACGCATTTTTGTACTGCTTTTGGGAGAAGGCATTTCTGGTAACGCTTCTCCAATTGTTGTGGCTGCAAAAGAATCGGAAAAATCTTTGGTACTCTGAACCGCTTTAAACAAAACTTTTTCCGAAGTGCTTGGCTGAATATTGTTGTCATTTTGTACATCTTCAATCCCAAACAGTACATTCGAATCTTTGAGCTGTGAAATTCCCCTGATAACAGCACTTTTTTTTGTGTGTTCAACATTTAATTTTCTGAGACTAATATCAGTTTCAATAGCATCTTCTATAATTATTTTTCTATTGTTTTCGGTAGTTCCGGTTACGTTTTTAGATGTTGATTTCACAACGCTTTTGGATTTTTTAGCTTGGGGAACTACTTCATATATGACCTCGCTTTTTTTCGATTCTATCTGAATCTTTTCTTCTGACTGCTGAGGTTGAACGATTTCATTTTTAGAAATAATATCTTGCTGAGAATCGGGAGTCGCAAATTTTTGTTTTTGTTTTTGTTCTGTTTTATATTCAGCTATTTGTGGCATGGGTGAATTTGGATTTAGCTGAAACCAAATTAACCCGGAAGTAACAATTAAAAGAAATGAAGCTGCGGCTGCCCAATATGTGTATCTATTCTTGCGTTTTTTTGGATAAATTTTATTTTTTAACTCGTTCAAATCTTTTTGAAACTGATTTGGATTAATGTTCTGAAATCCTTCCAATGCCTCCGCTTCAAAAGGGTGTTTTTGTAATTCCCGTTCAAACAAATTTCGTTCGGACAAAGTCATTTGGTTATCAAAATACCTACGAAAATCTTCTTCACTTATATGTTTGTTATTCTGGTTCATGTGTTTATAATTGTTTGTTTTTAACGGTAACACATGTAACTCGCTGAATAACCATCCTCTTGTTTGCCAATATTTGCCATGCTCGTTTCATTTTTGTTTTTCCAGACAAATTTTTAAATTTCGTTTCCCGTTCTGAATAAAGCTTTTTACTTTTTTCTCTTCAAGTTTCAACAATTCGGCAATTTCGCGGTA
Organism: uncultured Maribellus sp.; assembly: GCA_964476535.1. Lineage (GTDB taxonomy): Bacteria > Bacteroidota > Bacteroidia > Bacteroidales > Prolixibacteraceae > Draconibacterium. Next base: position 4,463 of record CAYZBC010000159.1, on the reverse strand, counting down.
ACATTTGTTTTTAAAATAGAAGAGTCGAATACATTTCTTTTGCTCAGTTTTAAGTTTTTCAATGCACTCGTTTAACGCAGTTTCCAGTTTTTCGTTTGCCTCGCTGTCAATAGGATGCAATTCGGTTTCATTTTCCATAAAATGCGCCAGTTCTTCATCGCTGGAAACCAAAATAATTTCACCCGCTTTGGTTTTACGCAACTCCATTAAACAATGATTCTTTGTAACTACATAAAGCCAGCTTTTGAAATTTTTTATTTCATGTCTTTGAATTTCAGTTTGAACTTTTTCAAATAATTCGATTACAATATCCTTCGCTTTTTCGGGTTCTTTAAAATACTTCAGACAAACTCCATAAATTAAATGCATGTAACGCGAGTACAACTCTCCAAGAATCTCAATGTCTCGATCCTGCAAGAAAGCACCAAGTAGTTCCCGGTCGGTTTTGTTTTTCTTTTTGTGATTAAATGGTATGAGTTGCATTGTTTTTAAATTCAGGCTAAATGTAAGAAAAAAGAAATTTTGTAGAATTTTTTATGGAATTCATTTTGTAGTTGCATCCTATAAATGAAATCAATTATAAAAATAAAGTCATGAAAACAATTATTGCAATTTTTACAATCACACTTGCTTTTTCAATTTCAGTACAAGCACAAAATCTCCGTAAAGTTTATGGTTACGTAAAAAACAGTTACGGACAACCCGTTGAAAAAGTTAAAGTTACCTCGCAAGAGAAATTTTCGAAAACCTGTACTGATGCAAAAGGCTGGTATCTTTTGGAAGTTCCAGAAAGTGATACAATCTTGTATTATTTACATGACGATTATAGAGTACTCACACAAAAACGGGCATTAACAAGTAGAATTGATGTTGTAATTGAACCTAAAAAAAATTCTCAGATTATTAATCGAAATTTTGAAATGGCGGATGAAACAGTGCCGATGGTAATTCGCGGAGTATCTAAAAAATCTGCATTAAGATCAGCCTTTTTTATGAGCACCAGAACTTCTCCCATGATTCCAAACTGGAACACCGAGAATTATTCAACCATTCACGAAAATGGATTTAAAAATGTTGTAACAAATCTGCTTTCCACATTTTCCATTGATGTTGATAACGCATCGTATTCCAATGTGCGTCGTTATATTAATCAGGGTGAACTGCCCCCGGTTGATGCAGTTCGTGTGGAAGAGATGATCAATTATTTCAATTACGATTATCCTGAACCAAACGAAGAACATCCATTTAGTGTTACAACTGAATTGGCAAAGTGCCCGTGGAATTCTAACCATTATTTAATGCATGTTGGTTTGCAAGGAAAAAGCATCGATAAAAGTGAGTTGCCTCCCTCAAATTTGGTTTTTCTACTCGATGTTTCCGGTTCGATGGGTGCACCAAATAAGTTGCCTCTTTTAAAACGAGCTTACAAAATGTTGGTGAATGAATTGCGGCCGAATGATCGTGTTGCCATTGTAGTTTATGCCGGGGCAGCTGGTAAAGTGCTGGATTCAACACCAGGGAATGAAAAGAAAACTATTTTGAAAGCGTTGGAAAAATTAAGCGCCGGTGGCTCAACTGCTGGAGGTGAAGGACTAAAACTGGCATACAAGATTGCACACGATAATTTTATTGAAAATGGAAATAATCGAATTATTTTGGCCACCGACGGAGATTTTAACGTTGGAGTTTCCAGTACTTCGGAGATGGAAAGATTGGTTGAAAAAGAACGTGAAAATGGCGTATTTATGACCGTTCTTGGTTTTGGAATGGGAAACATAAAAGACGATAAAATGGAAACGATTGCCGACAAAGGAAATGGAAATTATGCATACATCGATAATATTCAGGAAGCGCGAAAAGTGTTTATTACTGAATTTGGAGGAACACTTTTTACCATTGCAAAAGATGTTAAATTTCAGATGGAATTTAATCCGAAGCTGGTAAAAGCGTACCGTTTGGTCGGATACGAAAACCGATTATTAAATGCTGAAGATTTTAACGATGATACAAAAGATGCCGGCGAAATGGGGGCCGGGCACACAGTTACCGCTTTGTACGAAATTATTCCAGCTGGTATTGATGAAACTACTCCTTCAGTTGATCGGCTGAAATATCAGAAATCCCAGCCAATTTCGGGAAAAAATTCAAACGAATTACTGACCATTAAATTAAGGTACAAAGCGCCAGATGGAAATAAAAGTAAACTGCTGGAACAAGTGGTTGTAAATAATCAGGCGGGAAAAACTTCTGACAATTTCAAATTTTCAGCGTCGGTTGCATCCTATGGAATGTTGCTTCGTGGTTCCGAATTTATTGGAAACACGAGCATTGAATCTATTTTGGAACTGGCTAGAAACGCCAAAGGAATTGATGAAGAGGGGTACCGTTCAGAATTTATTCAACTAGTGAAAATGGTGGATGAATTACAGTTTTTTGCAGAGAAATAATTATTCTTCATTGTTTTATTCACCGGGTTATTTTAAATTATCCGGTGAAAATGTTTATATTATATCAATCATTTTGAAATATTTTTGTTTTAATCCTTCCTATTAATCTGGGGTGTTTTTCACTGGGTGACTTTGGTTTACCCGGTGAATAGTTTACATATTAATTTTTCAACGTTTGTATCTAAACTTTCACCATAAAAATCGAAATTAAAAGCATGATTAAAGCGACCAGTGCCCCACCAATAAAAGTAATTCCAACTCCTCCAAAAGCGTAAAAAATTCCTATAAAAAGAGGGCCAATTGTTTGTCCAAATCGAAGGACTAAACTATTAATCGACATAAAACCTGCTCTTTCGTTTAGGGGTGCGAATCCAACCAACAAAGTTTGAATTCCGGGAATCAGCATCCCATGTGCCATTCCAAAAGTAACAAGCGGAATAATTAAGTGCCACCACTCGTTGGCAAACGATAAAAGAAGCATGGAAATAAAATACAGGATGAAACTGATATTAAGCTGCGATTTTGAGGATAATCTTTTGTCGATTTGTTTCTTCTGAGAAGCTGTAAATGCGGTAATAACCGAAAATCCTGACATAAGTAAGCCAATGTGCAGCGGTGTTGAATGGAGTCTTTCTACCATCAATTGCGGAAAGTAGGATAAAAAAGCACCGTAGAGAATTATAAAAAGCAATACATTAATTATAAATAAACCCCAAACCGTTTTGCGGTTGATGTTTCTCCATGTTTTTTTCAGGTAATCTCTGAAATTTTGTTGTTTTTTTGGCTCCGGGTTTTTTAACCAGAGAATCGCGAATATTGCCACAGGAATTGCTACTAATGGCAGTAAAAACGGAAATTGCCAGCCCGCCATTGCCAAAGCTCCGCCAATGGCCGGATAAAGAGCAGTCCCAATACTTAGAATGCTAGCGTTATAACCCATTACTTCACCCCGTTTTTCTCCGGTAAAAAGGTCGCCAATTAATGTAACATTCAGAGAACCCAGAGAAGCAGCCCCAATTCCCTGAATAAATCGAAGTGCCAATAAAGCTTGCCAGTTGTTGGTTAAAAAACACGTTGCTCCGGCAATTCCAAATAAAAATAGTGAAGGGATTAAAATAATTTTTCTTCCAATTCGATCGGCTAAAATTCCCACAACTGGAGCTAAAAATATTCCGGGCAAAGTAAAAACGGTAATAAGCAAAGTAACTTGTGTTGGCGAAATACCAAAATGTTTGATAATAGATGGAAAGGCAGGTGTAATACTTGCCACTCCAAGCACTGCCATTAAAGTTGTGAGGAAAATTACGCTTAGGTTTTTTTTGTTCATTTGAATGATTTCATTCGGTAAAATCTATTTTTATTATAAAAGGTTTTGGATGTTATTTATTTGCAATATTTTTAATCATTCCATCAAAAATAAAATAATGGAAAGGCGTGGTAAAAATCCAATACAATCGACCCCAAATCCCTTTGGGGCGAAATGTTGCGGTTTGGTGCAAAACATTATTGTCATCAATTTTAAATTCTAGCCATGCCTCGCCGGGCAACTTCATTTCAGCAAAAAGTAGAAGTCGTTTCTTTTCTCTACTGGCATACAAAACCCTCCAAAAATCGAGTGCATCGCCCGGATGAATTTCGCGGGGAGAAGTTCTGCCACGTATTAAGCCAACACCGCCAAAAAACATATCGAAAATCCCCCTTATTTTCCAAAGCCAGTTGGCGAAGTAATAACCTTTTGTGCCGCCAATTGTCCAAATGTTAAGTATTACTTTCGAGGGGTCGGTTATTTTTATTTGTCTTTCATTTTTATAACATCCAAAATTAGGGACTTCAATAAAATCGGAAAGTGAAAGCCCAAGACTGCTGCTTATTATTGAATCTTTCCAGCTGCTTAAAACCAAATTCTGTTTAATTTTTATGAATGCATTTTTAATAGCTCGTTCGTAGGTAATCGGAATTATTTTTAGAATTTCCTCCAGTTCGTTATTTTTACAAATTACTTCGTTTTTCATACTA
>CAYZBC010000158.1:0-11683 GCA_964476535.1 uncultured Maribellus sp. | reverse complement strand
ATATATTTTTACATTTCAGAAAAATAATCATTCATCCAATTTGCATCTGTAATATGCGATTTTTAGTTATTGAGGGAAATATAGGAGCAGGCAAAACCACACTTTCGAAATTAATTGCCGAAGAATACAATGCAAAACTTATTCTGGAGCAATTTGCCGATAATCCGTTTTTACCCAAATTTTACGAAGATCAGGAACGGTATTCATTCTCTTTGGAATTATCATTTTTAGCCGACCGTTACAGTCAAATAAAAAAACAGGTTTTAAATCTCGATCTGTTTCATTCGTTTTTAGTTGCCGACTACTACTTTGCCAAATCGGCAATATTTGCACAGAATACTTTAAAAGACGACGAATACCATCTATTCCGCCAAATATTCGACATCGTGTTTGAATCGATGCCCAAACCCGATTTATATGTTTATCTGCACGCCGACATCGGGAAACTTCAAAACAATATTGAAAGACGTGGTCGTGATTACGAACAGAACATTAAAGCTGAATACCTTAAAAAAATACAGGATGGCTATTTTCACTTTTTCAAACAAGTTACCTCTTTCCCAATTTTAATAATCGATATAAACAATATTGATTTTGTTCATAATACAGAGCATTATCAGTTGTTAAAAGAAGCTGTTTTTAATAGTGAATATAAATTAGGGATAAATAGGCTCATTTTATGATAAAATCGCTTTGTGTTTCTTATTATAAAAAAAAGCTTGCTATTTTTGTGACCTGAATAATATAAATCTTAAAAAATAACTTAATAGTATTTTCTGTCATGAAAAAAATCAATTTACAATCTTTAGTTCTAGTGGTGGTTGCTACCGTACTTCTTACAAGTTGTGCCGGACTACAAAAGATGAAAAAAAATGCCAACCAAATTCAGTTTAAAGTAACTCCTGAGCTTCTTGAAGCTCATGCTGGAGAAGTAGATTTGGCTATCGATGGTCGGTTTCCTGCCAAGTATTTTAACAAAAAGGCAACGGTTGTTGCTACTCCTGTATTGAAATATGACGGAGGGGAAAAAACTTTCGATCCTGTAACAGTTCAAGGTGAAAAAGTTGAAGCAAATAATAAAGTTATTGGCTTCAATTCCGGAGGTAATGTAAATTATAAAAATAGTGTTGGTTACGAAGTGCCAATGAGCAAGTCGGAACTATATTTAAATATTACAGCTTCGAAAGGTTCTAAAACATTAGATTTTGAACCGATTAAAATTGCAGACGGTGTTTTGGCCACCAGTGAAATGGTTGCCAATTATCCAAAACCTATTTTAGGAGTTAATCGCGAAGCCAATACCACCGGGAAATACGATCCAAATATCGACGCATTTCAGCGAATTGTACCTGATGATATGATGGCTGATATTCATTATCTAATAAATAAATCAAATCTTCGCAATGACGAAACCGGAGCCAGCGATGTAGTTGCACTTCAGGATTACACGAAAAAAGCGAACGAAGAGGAAAAGATCAACCTGAAACGTGTTGAAGTTTCTGCTTATGCTTCGCCCGATGGTGAAATTGATTTGAACACTAATTTAGCTGCAAAACGTAAAGAAACATCGTCAGAGTTTTTAGCAAAAAAATTAAAAGAAGCTGGAGTTGATGTTGAGCTAAAAACAAAATATACTCCCGAAGACTGGGACGGATTCAAAGAGTTGCTCGAGAAATCCAACATTCAGGATAAAGAGTTGATTTTACGTGTACTTTCTATGTACAACGACCCTGAAGTTCGTGAGCGTGAGATTAAAAACCTAAGCGAAACTTTCACTCAGGTAGCGGAAGATATTCTTCCAAAATTGCGTCGTGCGAAAATGACCACAAGCGTAGAATTTATTGGTAAAACCGACGAAGAATTAAAAGCTTTGGCAAAATCGGATGCCGCTTCGTTAAATCCGGCTGAATTGCTTTATGCCGCAACTTTGTTTGAAGACTTGAATGAACAACTTTCAATCTATAAGTCTTTCATTAAAATTTATTCCAATGACTGGAGGGGTCCAAATAATGCAGGTTATGTAATGGTTAATCAAATGAAATATGCCGATGCAAAACCACTCTTCGAAAATGCCGAGAAATTAAAAAACAACGAACCAATTATTAAAAATAATTTGGGTGCTGTTGCATTAAATGCAGGCGATGTTGATAAAGCTGAAACTCTGTTTGGTGCTGCTTCAGGCGCTGGCGACCAGGTGAATTACAACTTGGGAATTATTAGCATTAAAAATGCAGAATACGACAAAGCAGTTAAATACTTTAGCAAAGAAGCCGACGTTAATTCAGCATTGGCAAAAATAATGGCAGGTAATAACAACGGAGCATTAAAAGATTTAGAAGCTTTTGAACGTCCAAATTGTTACATGAAAGAATATTTAAAAGCAGTTATTGGCGCACGCACAGCAAAAGAAAATCTTCTTTTCGACAGTTTAAAAGCTGCTTGCGATATTAAAGCGGAAATGAAAGCAAAAGCTAAAACAGATATGGAATTTGCAAAGTATTTCGAAAATGCAAAATTCAAAACTATTGTTGACTAATACAATATTTTAAGGTATATAAAAGGGCAGTCCGTCAATTGAAGGATTGCCCTTTTTTCGTTTAAATATATGACTTTTGATCTTTTGTGGTCCAAAAGAAAACCCTATTTTTTCTTTTTTTTATTTTAACTAAATTCGCATTCAAAATAAAAATTATGGAATACATTAATCATTACGTTGAAGAGAATAAAAAACGGTTTTTAGATGAATTGTTCGGATTGATTCGCATTCCGTCTATCAGTTCAATAAAAAGTCACCAACCCGACATGTACAAAGCGGCAGAGTATTGGAAGAAAACACTTCTGAATTCGGGAGCAGACAAAGTTGAGATTTACGAGACTGCTGGCAACCCTGTTGCTTATGCAGAAAAAATAATTGATCCTGCGTTGCCAACTGTTTTGGTTTACGCCCACATGGATGTAATGCCAGTTGATCCAATCGAATTGTGGGACTCACCTCCTTTCGAACCGGAAGTTCGTGACGGGATAATTTTTGCCCGCGGAGCCGACGACGACAAAGGTCAGAGTATGATGCATGCCAAAGCTTTCGAATTAATGGTAAAAACCAATACACTTCCCTGCAATGTGAAATTTATGATTGAAGGCGAGGAGGAAATTGGCTCTCCAAATTTGGGTAAATGGTGCCAGGAAAATAAAGAAATGCTAAAAGCCGATATTATATTGGTTTCTGACACTTCGATGATTGCTGCCGATATTCCTTCAATTACTACTGGTTTGCGGGGATTGGCGTATTGGCAGGTTGAAGTTACCGGACCAAATCGTGATTTACACTCTGGAATATTTGGAGGCGCAGTGGCAAATCCAATTAATATACTATCATCGATGATTACAAAGATGGTGGATGAAAAAGGCAAAATTACTGTTCCCGGTTTTTACGACGATGTGATGGAAGTTTCAGCAGAAGAAAGAGAATTATTGGGGAAAGCCCCTTTTAATGTTGAAGAATATAAAAAAGCAATTGATGTTGAAGAACTTGCCGGGGAGCAAGGATATTCAACTACTGAGCACACCGGAATCAGACCTACATTTGATGTTTGTGGAATTTGGGGTGGTTACACTGGCGAAGGAGCAAAAACAGTTTTACCTTCAAAAGCATTTGCTAAAATCTCTTGCAGATTAGTCCCAAATCAGGATCACCATAAAATTGCTGATTTATTTAAAGAACACTTCGAAAGTATAGCTCCAAAATCTGTAAAGGTGGAAGTTACTTCGCTACACGGCGGACAAGGTTATGTTTGTCCCATTGATATTCCGGCATACAAAGCGGCCGAAAAAGCGTATACCGATGTTTATGGCAAACGACCAGTGCCGGTTCGTTCAGGAGGAAGTATTCCAATTGTTTCAACTTTCGAAGAGGTACTTGGAATTAAATCGGTATTAATGGGTTTTGGTTTAGAAGCTGATGCCATTCACTCGCCCAACGAAAATTATCCATTGGAACAGTTTTATAATGGAATTAAAACGATTCCGCTATTTTACAAATATTTTGCGGAGATGAGCAAATAGGATAATCTTAACCTTTTCCAAAGTTCAAAACTTTGGAAAAGGTAATTGAACAATAGAAGAACCGTTCTTTTTGCAGAGGACGGTTCTTTTTGGTTTTAGGCTGTTCAATGTGGCAGCTTCCGGGTAGTGACGCATAATAGAGTTTAAAAAAGTCAGCAATAGGGAAGAATACTATTTATGTAATTTTAAAGTTTAATTTTAAATTTACATAAATATTGTTGTTTATTTATTTGGATATATGTAAATTTAAACACTGATTTTAATTTTGCATAAATATGTTTATATCACGTGAGATTTATTATGAACTGGTAGAAGCATGTAACACCTTTCCGGTAGTTACCATAACAGGACCAAGACAATCTGGTAAAACGACACTATTAAAAAATGTTTTTCCTGAGAAAAAATATGTTTCGTTGGAAGATCCGGATATCCGTCAGCTTGCAACTTCGGATCCAAGATCTTTTCTGAGTCAGTCGGACTCTGGGTTAATCATTGACGAAATTCAGCGGGTTCCTGAATTGGTTTCGTACATCCAGGGAATTGTTGACAATCTTCAAATTCCAGGTTATTATATTTTATCAGGCAGTCAGCAATTCGAGCTATCACAAACTATTTCGCAATCGCTTGCAGGCCGGACAGCAATTTTGCGTTTGTTGCCATTTTCGATACACGAAATTCAGGTGGTATCGGCCAATTTAACGGTTGATGAATTACTCTATAAAGGTTTTTATCCCAGAACATATAACCAGCCACCTGTAAATCCATCGCGCTATTACAACAGTTACCTGGAAACCTATATTGAACGTGATTTACGACAATTAATTAATGTGAAAGATTTACGACAATTTGAATTATTTGTACGTTTGTGTGCCGGACGTGTTGGGCAGATTTTTGTTGCAAGTAATCTGGCAAATGAAGTTGGAGTAACTGTTCCGACCATCCAATCGTGGCTGTCTATTCTCGAAGCTTCTTATATTGTTTATCTGCTTCGGCCTTTACATGCAAATATTAATAAACGATTAACTAAATCGCCAAAAATTTTCTTTTACGATGTGGGTTTGGCAGCTTTTTTATCTGGAATAAACGAGCCGTATCAGTTTTTTACCAGTCCGTTAAAAGGGCCTTTGTTCGAAAATCTGGTGGTAATGGAAATGCTTAAAAATAAGTACAATCATTTTAAATCGTACCAACTTTATTTTTACCGCGAAAGTAACAACAATGAGGTAGATTTAATTCTTGATTATTCAACCCATTTGGATGCTATTGAAATCAAATCGTCACAAACATTTGATAAAAGCTTTTTAAAAGGATTAAATCATATCCGCACTGTTTTAACTCAAAAAATAAGGAATACAACTGTTTGTTATTCAGGTGAAATAGAACAAGTAACAGGCAATAATAAATTGGTTAATTATAAAAATATTGCAAGGGTCTGAGTTATATTTAAGAAATGAGTAGTATTATAGTTTGATTTCCTCCTCAATAAAGACCGATAAGAACTGCAATTTTTACGTGAAATTTGGAAAAATTCAGATTTTTAATTTATCCAATTGTAATCTTCTTTTTGAACGGAGTAAATCCCGTCAGATAAACACAATCTCCATCCGGTTTTTCCAGGCCACCACGAATACGAATCCACTCGTGTTCGGCATGTCCGGTTCCAAATTCAATTTCATCATCCTCAAAACGATATTTTCCTGTTCCTTCTTTTAAAAGAAATGCTCCTTCTTCGTGCGTCGATTTTTTAACACCTGTTAAACTTCCTCTCTTGCGAAAAGCCAATTCAATTGCCAATGGTACATTTTCGCATCCGCCAATTTCAACTTCCAATTCAAAAACTCCATTTTTTTCCGAAACAGTTATTTGGGCATTTGCATGTTGCACCTCACTTTGTTCTCTTTGCCTGCGGTCAATATTAAATGGCAAATCGTAGTTTGCTTTTTCTCCTTCGGGCAGTGGTTGAAAATAACCCCATGTATAATCCCATTTCAACACAAAAGTATCTCCAATCCTATCTAATTTTTCGGTTTTAAACTGCCCCCGGCCAAAAAATGCGGAAGCCAGCCGAACGGAAGCAAGAACTGCTTTTCCTTTACTCAAGGTAAAGAAATTTGGATTTTTTGCCAAAATAGTAGCATCAATATTTCCTTTTCTGATTCTGGCTAAATTGGAATTTGTAAATTCTTTTATGAAATTATCTGGTAAATTTTTTGGTTTCGGTAACTCATTTTCATAAACCGGTTCCTCAAGTAAATAAACCAAATAAGAAACCAGTTTTTCGGGAACCGTTTTTTCTATTTGATTAACAAGATTTGCAAACTGTCCGTTTTTATCTTTCAAGGCCATGTAACGAAGCGGCACATAATAATGCTCCATAAATCCTACTTTAAACTGATCTTGGCGGCCGGACGCTTCTGTTGCCACTTCACCATTTGGATGAACGTAATACAACATCATGTTTAGATTTTTTCGAACGGGATCCAATAATTCCGGCCTTTCCAGCAAATTTGCCATAGTTACTAAACAACGGTTGGTCAACGGGGTATAAACATAAGTGCTTCGTTCTTCGTATTGTCCGTCAGCGTCAATGTCAATTCCTTCGCGTAACCACTCATCGATTCGTTTTACATATTTTTTATTTGGAAAAAGTTCGTTCAAACGAGAAAGTGCCATGCTTACCACCCAACGATGATTTGGAGTATGAATTCCACCGACAACAAATGCTTCGCCCGCTTTTTTTAGGAACTCTTCCAAAAGAGTTAAAACAGGCTCAATACTTTTATTTTGAATTCGTTTCAATATTTTAAAAGTTGCGCAAAGCGGCTCAACAACAAAACCTGTGTCGGGTGTTGAATGAAAATTGGTTGAAAGTAGATCAATTGTTCCGTCGGCATGTTGAATTTTCAGAAGATATTTGGCTGCCAATACCATCGGTTCAATTAATTTCTCATCTAAATGGTATTTTGAATCTGGCTGAGAAAAAGAAATACCCAATATTTTTATTAATCCTCCGGTAGAACCCGGTGTATAAATTTTCCAACCATCACAAACCCCACCAAAATATTTTGAATTCGGATTTCGATCTTGCAGTTCTGTTAATTTTGGAATTTGTTCATCGTTCAATAACAACAGGTTTTTTATCAGTCCCTTGTATCCATCAAATTCAGGAAAAGGTTGATTTGTCATCAATGTAGAAGGTGAAATTAATCCGGTTGAAAAAAAAGAAGCTGTTCCGGTGTAGTGAAGAAAGTTTCTTCGGTTCATAATTTAAAAAGTTAGGTTTTACCAAAGATTTAAGTTTGTACTTTTAAACAGAAACTTACCTTCATTTTCACTCAATAATTTTCTAAATATGTCAGATTTGTTTTCCATTGGACAAATTTTATATCGCCTTCGCGAAACTTTATACTATTAGCGACAAAGCTGGTTAGTGCCACAAACATCTTTACCGGAACTTTACATCAACAAATTTAATGTCTAATTTTTAAAAATTAAAGCCATGAAAAAATATTTAGTTATTCTGTTTACCATGATTTTTTTCTTAATTTTGTTTGCGCAAAGTAATGCACAAAATTTAAAAGATACGAATGAAGTAATTTCTCCGAAGTTTAAGGGAGATAAAAATGTAAGTGCAATTTTGGAGGCGGACAATTTTGTGTTGATTTCCAATTACCTCTGTGAAAATGTAATTTGTCCAAAACTTGCTTCTGAGTGCCAAAAAGAAGGGACTGAAATGGTTCAGTTTACTGTAAGCCGATCGGGAAATTTAAAAGACTTTAAAATTATTAATAGCGTTTGTCCTGAATTAGACAAGGAAGTAATACGGATTTTAAAGACTACTAATGGAATGTGGAATCCGGCTTTAAAAGATGGCGAACCAGTTGCCATGGTAAAAGAAGTAGAATTATTGTTTGGTATTCATGATAAAAGTACAATTCAAAATTACTTTTCCAAAGTTGCAACCCGTTGTCATAAAAAAGGCAGTAAGCAATTATTTGTTAATAATAATCTAAAAAATGCGTTGCGTCATTATAATATAGGTATCAATTATATGCCAAATGACAAAGCTTTGTTAATGTTACGTGGAATATGTCATTTTGAACTTGGCGATAAAAAACTTGCAAGCCGGGATTGGCAACGTATTGAATTTCTTGGTGGTATTAATTCAACAAAAATTGATAATAGCTTAATTAGTATGAAAGGATATTCCGAGATGATAAATATTTTGGCCAGCAATAATAATTAACCTCTATTTTTTTTATAGGTGATTTGTTGAAGCAGGTTCTGGTTGTACGGAACCTGCTTTTGTGATTTATCCAATATAAGTTAAACAAAACATCGTTTAAAATTAAAATATGTAACCAATTATAGTGGAATAACGTTCATAATATCAACACATTAAATCTTAGATGATGGGTTCTCCCAAAACCTTAGATAACGAGTTTCTGAAAAAAGTAACGGAAATTACAGAAACAAATCTAATCAATCAGCACTTTGGTGTTTCTGCATTGGCGAGGGAACTTGGCATGAGCCGTTCCAATCTCCACCGAAAAGTAATTATAAATGCAAAAATTACGATAAGCCAATTTATATGTCATGTACGTTTAAAAAAGGCTTTAGATATTTTAAGGCACACTACGTTTACCGTTTCAGAAGTAGCTTATAAAGTTGGATTTGGAAGTGTATCTTATTTTATAAAATGTTTCCACGAGTATTATGGCTATACTCCCGGCGAGGTTGGAAACAGGGAAGAAGATGAATCTAATTCACTACTTCTCCAAACAAATAATAAACGGTTAAAAGCTATTCTAATTTCTGTCGTATCTATTGTTGTTTTGATAATTGTAATGCTTGTTGTTTTTAAGCCTTTTACAAGGTTGGAGAAGTCCATCTCACTATTACCTCCTTCTTTTGCAAGTCAGGATTCAAGCTCTTTAATTGAAATAAATGGAATTATACAAAATGCAATTAATTATCTTAGTTTAATAGAGGAAATTAAAACTATACCATGGCTTTCGGTTGTGCAATACACAAACTCAGCAAAATCAGCACCGGAAATCTCATCAGAACTGAAAGCCAACTATTTAATAAAACCTACTGTTTCTTCATTAGATAGTAACATTCAACTAAAACTTAATCTGATTGAAGGTAAAAAGAACAAACAATTCGCTACTCTTTCTTACGATATTGATTTAACTGACCTCACAACAATAGCTCAGAAAATTACAAAAGACATTGCTAAACAATTTAATATTCAAGTTACGCTGGCTGAACAGAATAAAATTAATAAACGTATTACCGACAATAACGAAGCTTTAAAATTATATAATGAAGGTGTTGAATTATTATATCGTGGTACAAAAAAACAATGGGAACAGGCTATTACTTGTTTTGAAAAAGCACTGGAATTAGACGATAAATGCGCAGCTGCTTACGCTCAACTTGCCCGAACTTATTATTGGTTAGATTGGCATTGGCGAGATCAGCATAATCCTGCGCATGAAATAAAATTCGGAAAGGAAATAAACAAATATGCGGACAAAGCTCTAAAATATGATTCTCAATTGGACTTAAGTTTACTTGCCAAAGCCCTTTTTTATCAAAATGAAAAAGAGTATGAAATGGCTATTGATTACCTGGAGAGTGCTTTGGAATATAATTCAAATTCTTTCTTGGTCATCAGACACTTGTGTAGATTGTATGCAATAACGAATAATAATGAGAAATTTATTGAATATGCCCGCAAGGCAATTAATTTGAACCTGGTAGTAAGTGATTCTACTTCTGACTTGGGTAAAGAATATATTTATTCGCTTTTAGGCCGCCAATACAGAGTTATGGGATTTTTTATTGAATCTCTGGAATATTTAGACAAGGCATTGGAAATTAATCCAAACAATGTAGGGGTTATAAATGAAAAGTCTCAAGTCATTCTGGATTTGGGAGAAGAAGATAATTATCAAGAATCCAGGGACCTTTTACTGAATTTTGTCCTAAGGGATTACTCTAATTCAACCACCTTTGCTTTCTTAGGATTGGCTTGTTATGTAATGCGAGACTATCCCAGTGCAAAAATTTACTATGAAAAAATGCTGGAACTTATTGAAAGTAATAGTGAGGTTTATATGGGAAATTTGTCCGGTCGTTTAGCTATTGTTTATTCAGAAACCGGAGAACCAGAAAAGGCACAGAAACAAATTAACAATTATTATGAACATGCAAATTCACACACAAGTAAATTTAATTGCCTTCATTTAAACAGGTATTATTCTTATATGAATGAAACTGAAAAAGCAATTGAGCAGATGAGGATATTATCTGAGTATAGAATTAATTATTTTGAAATCCGTCTGTTTAAAGATGCCCCAATTTATGACAATATTCGTGACCATCCGCAGTTCCAAAAACTGCTTTTTGAAATGGAAACAAAATGGCATGCAAAGCACGATTCGATTAAAGTTGTTTTTGAGAAAAAGGGATTTTTGTAAGAAATAGATTGACCATCTCTCGAAAAAATGGATAGAAACTTCTACATATCAACAACAGCAATGGATCTATTGGTTTTACCGGTGAGGAAAGCTGGTTTAAAAATGTTATTTTTATTGTGCAAACAAGCAAATACATTAAAAACCAGCACAATTATAAAAACAATGCTTGCAAATATGACACCGGGGGCTTTCCTTTCACAACCTGATATTTCCCAGGATGACGGACAGTTAAGCCTTGCGCTAAATTATGAACTTTAAAAACGAGAGATGGTCAATATCTATTAATAAAGTATCAGTTGAAACATTTAAAACATAAAATGGTCTATAACCATTTCCAATTGAGATGGAATCTTCATAACCTTAGAATTCTTTTAGGTTAAGTTTAGTTTTTTCATTTAAATCTATATTTGGTTGTTCTTTTATCTCCTTGTTTTTCTATGATTTCTTCGTCGACCGCAACCTTTAAATCTCTGCTTGCTGTTGCTGCTGAAATGTTTTTAAATGCACGTAAATAGTCTTGCCGTGAGAAAAATTGATTTCCTATTATATTTTTAAAATGAATTATCCTGTCATTGTTGGTTAAAGTAATATTTTGCACTTTTAATAAATCTTCGAGCGCATCTTTAATTATTTCGAGCATGAAATCAATAAAAGAAGTTGAGTTTCCTTGTTTGTCTGATTTGGCTAAAACATTGTAATATTCCTATTGCTTTAATTTTACCAAACTTTCAATTGGAAGAAATTCAAAAACAGGGGAGTGTTCTTTTAAAATCATGGTTTGCCAAAGTCTTCCCATTCTTCCATTTCCATCAACGAACGGATGTGTAAATTCTAATTCATAATGAAAAACACAACTTTTTATTAGAAATATGTCATCATCATTTTTAAGATATTTGAAAAGGTCAGTCATTAGAGAATAAACTAAAGCTCTAGGTGGAGCAATGTGTGCAACATCACTTCCTTTTACAATCCCAACTGAAGTAGTTCGCAGTTTTCCAGTGCTTTCGATTAAATCTTTCATTAAAATCTCGTGTGCTTTACACAATGATTTTAAGTCAAATACTTTGAATTTATCAAGTTTATTCACTTATAGGTTAAATACCTCGAGGCTTGCCTCGTCAAAAATTACTATT
>CAYZBC010000157.1:0-11740 GCA_964476535.1 uncultured Maribellus sp. | reverse complement strand
TTGTTTTTCTGACAATAATGTAAACTATCAATAATAATATTTTTGTATTCATTTCGTGTAAAAACATCTAACCATTCCACCACGGCAAAGGAAATATAATAAACTCCTTCAGAATTATGAAATTTGTAATTACGACTCATAAGCAAGTTTACTAATTATTTCTGAATCTTTCGAAATACATAGTAGTTCATAAATCACGCGATACAATCGTGCGGGAGCGGGGCTTCATCCAGCGAAACCGGAAAAAAGTAGGTTTGCGACCTGTTTTGTCCTTTGATGTTTCATACTGTAAGGTGCAAATAATAAGCTTTTTATGTGTGTAATATGTATGTTAGTTTTTAACAAAATATTGTTTAATCAAACTGTATGAAAATGTTCTCTTTTTTAGTGATGAAATTTGCCTGGTCAATTTAAATCGGTACGGGGTGGTCAGTTTGTCCGGTATTTGCAATTAGAGATTTTTTGTTCTAAAATATTACATCGAGTAAAAATAAAATATTTTTCATATGTTTGTGATTCTTATATAAACCTGAAAAAAAGAAATCTGATGAAAAATATATTTTTCCTTTGCTTGTTCTTCTTGATAATTCTTGCAACTGATATCTATGCCCAACATACCGGAACACTTTCCGATATGGAATTTATTGCAGGACATTGGGAGACCACAAGAAATGGAAAAATGGTAAAGGCATTCTGGACTGAGTCTGAGGGCGATAATATGGTAGGTGTAGTTCGGGTGATCGGTGATGGGAAAGCTGTGCTTTATGAAATGTTTGCCATTGAAATGACGGATACAGGTCTTGAGATAAAAGTAAAGCATTTCAAACCGGGGCTGATTGGTGTAGAAGAGAAGGATAAATTTGATCACTATAAATTTCTGGAGAGCAGCAACGGGCGGGCTGTTTTTGAAAAACAGGGTGAAGAAGTGAGAATTCTGTATGAAGTACGACCCGAAAATAAGTTTGTCGTAGCTGTGGGCACATCTGTCAATGGAGAGTGGGAATATGAAGACTTTTGGCTCTTTAGTCTTATGAATTGATTGCGAATGAATGATAGAAAGTTATCCCGGGCATGATTTGATAAACGCCCATTCTTCAAATCCCGGGTTAAGTCAGGTCGGGGTTACGATTTTCAGTTCCACTAAAAATAATTGGAATATATAAGCTAGTATCTTGAATTTTTATCTTTTCTATTGCATCAATTTGTATATTAAATTTATCACTAACAAATTTTGGGTTAAATATGAAGTCATAATTTTGATAGCTTGAATCATACAGTTTGCCGTCTAAGTCAATACATTTGTATTTCGAAGATTGTTTAGAAATAATGAATTCATTTTTTACTTTCGAGGTCTGCTCATCAATTAATTTTTCATAATCAGATTTAACTCCTATTTCATTGTTTAAAATATGGAAATCTCTTGTTTTGCAAAAAATACAAGATTTCAATATATCATTTGTAATAATCATTTGAGCTACTTTGCTTGTCACAATTGAATATAACGTAATAGTATTTTATCCATCGTTTCGACAAAATACAACAAAGCGGTGATATTTACCATAATATTGAATGTAGATTTATTCTAATTAGAAATGATGGATAAAATAGACTTGGAGGATGCCGCTGGCTGCTTTGTACTTTTATATCCTGTGTTCCTAGTTTTGTTTGTTTTTTGTTCGATCTTCTTTTTGAAATATCGCATTTTAAGAACAATAAATTTTTGGTTTCTAAATGTAAATATGATTTTGTGTATTGCCAAGCGAAAAACCGATTAATAATAGTAGATCATACCATGGATTTCAAAACAAAAAAAGAATCTTTGGTTTTAAATGTACCCGGGTTTAAATTTTCCGTAATTATTCCTAACTTTCTCACACTAAGATATCATGAACAATTCGTGCAAATAAGTGTCTTGTTTCTAAAAAATATAAAATCATAAAAAATGAAAAAAATATTTATTCTTGCATTTGCGCTACTCTTTATTAACAGCGCTTATGGGCAGATTAACGCCAAATTAATGCGTTACATGGATGTTTCGGAAACCCAAATTACCTTTGTTTATGGCGGCGACATTTGGATTGTTGCCAAATCCGGTGGAACTGCCATGCAAATTACCCACTCGCCCGGCGAAGAGTCGTGGCCAAAATTTTCACCCGATGGAAAAAGTATTGCATACACTGCAAGCTACAATGGTAATTCCGATGTTTTTGTAATGCCTGTTTCAGGTGGAGTTCCAACCCGTATTACTTTTAATTCGGCTGCCGACAGAATGATTGACTGGCACCCCGATGGGAAACAAATTCTTTTTGCATCGGCGCGCGAACATGGCGTGGGTCGTTTAAACCAATTTTTTCTGGTGAATAAAATAGGTGGATTCCCAGAAAAGCTTGCAATTCCTTACGGCGAGCTGGCAAGTTTTTCGCCCAATGGAAACCAGCTAGCATACATCACCAAGATTACGGAGAACTACCCTTTTAAACGATATCGCGGCGGATTAACTTCCGACATCATTATTTACGACTTTAAAACGAACAAAACAGAACGCATCACCACCGACGAAGCCAACGACGGCAAACCAACCTGGGCAGGGGATAAAGTTTATTTCCTTTCCGACCGCGATGAAAATATGCGTTTAAACATTTGGGAATACAACACGAATTCAAAAGAGAAAAAACAGGTCACCAAATTTAAAGATTTCGATATTTCCTTTCTTTCGGCAGGGCCATCGGAATTGATTTTTGAAATGGGGGGCGATTTGTATCTAATGGATTTGGCTACGCAGAATTACGAAAAAGTAGCAGTAAATGTTATCAGCGATTTATCGGGTGAAATGCCAACGTCGAAAGATGTGAGCAAAAACATTTCTAATATGACTACCTCACCCGAAGGAAAACGTATTGTTTTTGAAGCGCGTGGAGAATTGTTTAATGTTCCGGTTAAAGAAGGTTTTACATTAAATATGACAAAATCGAGCGGTGCCTTCGACCAAAATCCTGCATGGTCGCCCGACGGAAAAACAATTGCTTACTGGAGCGATAAATCGGGAGAATACGAAATTTATCTGCAAGACAGTGAAGGCAACGATTCAGCCCAAAAACTAACCAAACGTGGAAAAGGATTTGGCTATAAATTATTCTGGTCGCCCAACAACGAAAAGATTGCATTTATCGACGAAACCAACAACATTTCAATAATAGATGTGGAAAGTGGAGAAGTTACTGTTGCCGGAAATACCAGATGGAACACCGGACATGGCGCACGTTTTGGCTTCCCCATTTCGTGGTCACCCGATTCGAAATGGATTACATTTACACAAGATCTAGACAATGCCAACGGAGCTATTTTTGTTTATAACCTGGAAGAGAAAAAACAACATCAGATAACAAACGGATTCTACGGCGACAGTTATCCGGTTTTCAGCACCGATGGAAAATACCTCTTTTATTTAACCAACAGAAATATGAACGCCGAATACTCAGATATGGGAGACGGCACCTGGATTTATCCGAATTCTACTCAAATTGCTTCGATTAGTTTAAGTAAAAAAACACCTTCAATACTAGCTGCAAAAAACGATACCGTAGCAATTAAAGTGGAAAAAAAAGATGACGACAAGAAAGAAGATAAATCGGATAAAAAGGATGAAGGTGTAAAAGTTGAAATTGATTTCGACAATCTGGAAGCGCGGTTGGTTTTGTTACCTCCGAAAGCTGGAAATATAGCTGGCTTAATCCCATTCGAAGACAAATTGGTTTATTTGCGCCGGGCAAATACCGGTTCTGGCGAACGTTCATCGTCGTTACACTTTTTCGATTTAAAAGAACGGGAAGAAAAAACCATAATGGAAAATGTGAGTCGAGCCGCTGCAACTTCCGATGGGAAATCGATGTTGGTAAGTTCACAAGGGAAATACGGAATTATTAAACCCGCACCCGGGCAAAAAATAGAAAAGCCAATTCCTACCGATGGATTGGTTATGGATTTGATTCCAAAAGAGGAGTGGAAACAAATTTTCATGGATACCTGGCGCCGTCACCGCGATTTCTTTTACGATCCGAACATGCACCAATTAGACTGGGAAGCACTGCGCGACCAATATGCCAAACTAATTGAAGATGCACGCACACGTTGGGACATTACCAATTTACAATTAAATTTGGTTGCCGAATTAAGTGCCGGGCATACTTATGCCAACGGTGGAGATGTGGAGAATTCGCCATCGAGAGGTAACGGATTTCTGGGTATCAATTGGAAATTAGAAGACGAACAATACAAAATTAAACACATTGTAAAACCAGCTGTGTGGGACACCGAGGTTCGTTCTCCTTTTGATCAACCCGGAGTTGCAGTTGCAGAAGGCGATGTGATTATATCGGTAAATGGAATAAAATTAAATCCGGAACAAGATCCTTACGCAGCATTCGAAGGACTATCAGGGAAAACGGTTTCATTAAAAATATCTTCTACAGGAAAAGAAGAAGATGCCCGGGATTTAGTCATAAAATGTTTATCGGGTGGAGAGGAAAGACAACTTCGTTATCTGGAGCATTTGGAAGACAACCGCAAAATAGTTGACGAATTATCAGATGGTCAACTGGGTTACATTTATATGTCGAACACTGCCGCGCGAGGCCAGTTGGAATTGGTTCGAATGTTTTACGGGCAGTTAGACAAAAAAGGATTTATTTTGGATGAACGATTTAATGGAGGTGGTGCGCTGGCCGACCGTTTTCTGGAATTGTTACAACGCCCCGTTACATATAACTTGCACTGGCGTCACGGAAAAGACCACACCAACCCAATAAAAACAAACACCGGCCCTGTTGGAATGTTAATTAACGGCTGGGCAGGTTCCGGTGGCGATGGTTTACCTTGGGCTTTTCAGGAATTAAAAGCCGGCCCCATTGTGGGCGAACGTACATTGGGTATTTTAATTGGCCCGGCAACCGGACACAGATTAATCGATGGCGGTTCAATTACGGTTCCCGGAGCCCGGTTGTACGACAACGATGGTCACTGGTTTTGGGAAGGCGAAGGTGTTCGTCCTGATTTCAAAATTTGGGACGACCCAAATATTTTAATGCAAGGCCGCGACCCACAAATGGAAAAAGTTGTTGAAGAAGTTTTGAAACTGGTGAAAGAGAACAAACACATCATGACTCCTGCCCCGCCACTGGAAGACCGTTCGGCGAAAGGATTAAACAAATAAAAACTTTAATTCCAATAAATACAGAAGAGACAGATTCAAATTGATTCTGTCTCTTCAGCATTAAGAACTTTATGAACAAAAACTAAAATATCAAAAAAATAAAAAATCATTTTTACCTTTCCTGAAATTATAAATTACCACAAATGTT
This sequence comes from uncultured Maribellus sp., assembly GCA_964476535.1. Lineage (GTDB taxonomy): Bacteria > Bacteroidota > Bacteroidia > Bacteroidales > Prolixibacteraceae > Draconibacterium. The sequence goes on along the minus strand of CAYZBC010000157.1, from coordinate 6,383 downwards.
CAATTAAAACTCAATATTTTATACTCAGTTGTTCAATTTTCATTATCTTAATCACCTAAATTAATTTACATTAAACGAAGGATTATGAGAGTTGTAGTTTTAGGGGCTGGAGTTTCAGGACATACCGCTGCCTCGTTCCTCAAAAAAAAATTAGGAAAAAAGCACGATGTTATTGTTATTTCTCCGAGTCAGTATTACCAATGGGTTCCCTCTAATATTTGGGTTGGCGTTGGAAAGATGAACGTTGATCAAATACGGTTTAAATTGGGAAAAGTATATAGTCGTTGGGGTATCGGCTTTCGGCAAGCAAAAGCAACAGCTATTTATCCGGAAGGAGATTCAACCACTGAAAAAGGCTTGGTTGAAATAAGTTATACTTCTGCCGAAAAACAGGGAGAAACGGAAAAAATTGAATACGATTTTCTGGTTAATGCAACCGGTCCGGCTCTAAAATTTGAGGCTACCGAAGGTTTAGGACCCGGAAAAAACACTGTTTCGGTTTGTTCATACGACCATGCAGCGCATGCCTGGGAAGAACTTCAGAAAAGTATCGAATTAATGAAGCAAGGGAAAAAGCAGAAATTTCTTATCGGGACAGGACACCCTGGAGCCACATGTCAGGGCGCTGCTTTTGAATATGCACTAAACATTGCCTTTGAATTGAAACAAAGGAAACTTTCGCACCTGGCAGAAATCACATGGATTACCAACGAATACGAAGTGGGTGACTTTGGAATGGGAGGTGCTTTTGTAAAACGTGGTGGTTATGTTACTTCAACAAAAGTTTTTACCGAATCGGTTTTTGCTGAAAACAATATAAAATGGATTAAAAGAGCCGGAGTAAAAAAAGTTGATCCAGGAGTTGCCCATTACGAAACACTCGACGGTAAAAACCATTCACAAGAATTTGATTTTGCCATGCTAATTCCCGCATTTTCGGGACAAGATATTAAAGCATTTAACAAAACCAGTGAAGATATTACTTCAACCGTTTTTGCTCCCAATAAATTCATGAAAGTTGATGCGGATTATACACCCAAAACTTTTGAAGAATGGAGTATAAACGACTGGCCCGAAACATATCAAAATCCGGCATACGATAACATTTATGCGCCGGGAATTGCTTTCGCACCACCACATCCTATTTCAAAACCCATGAAAAGTGAAAATGGAACACCCATCTCACCAGCACCACCACGAACAGGAATGCCTTCGGGAGTTACCGGAAAAATTGTTGCCCTAAATATTGCCGAAGCCATAAAAACAGGAAAGATGACACATAAACATACGGCCAGCATGGGAAGAATGGGTGCGGCTTGTATTGTTTCGGCGGGTTACAGCATGACCAAAGGTTTAGGAGCAACAATGACCGTTTCGCCTGTTGTTCCCGACTGGGAAAAGTATCCTGAATGGGGAAGAGATCTTAACTCAACCGTTGGTGAAATTGGACTCGCAGGCCACTGGATAAAACTATTTCTGCACTATTTGTTTTTGCACAAAGCAAAAGGATATCCATTCTGGTGGTTGCTTCCCGAATAGCGAATTAGTTATTTTATTCTTCACATTAATTAAAAAATCATGGAAAAAAACAAAGTATTTAGTGCAAATAAAGACGAATTTTATCCACCAATTCCAACAAAGGGAACACAACGTCGGCGTACCAATATTTTGATTCAGCTTTACCACTTTTTTCGACTGAATCTGAAAATTATGTTGATAGTTGTTAAAGGTCATTCGTAAATTCTATTGCCACGAATGCACGAATTATTTTTGAATATCTTTTATTCATGCATTCGTGGCTAACTTTTCTATTCCATTTTTAATCTACAATAAACACGCTTAGATTTTTGATTTGAGGAGTAGCGATCGACTCCAAAATAAGTAATTTGATTTTATCCGTTATTACCGATTCAAACTGCTGAATTTGTTTTTGTCCCACACAAGTTCCTTCGCCAATCGTTATCCATTTCCCTTTTAGAAAAGCCTGAACTTTATATTTCCGAATCCGCTCACCATTTTCAATATCCTCTTGAATTACAACATGATTAATTGGCTGTTTTTTAGAAAGGTCTAATTCAATTTTATTTCCTTCGCCTGAAGTTGTTGCCAGCGGATTAGAAAACCTGCGCTTAATTTCGTCGCCCCACTCTTTCAACCGAATAATATCTTGTTCCGGCATCAAACCATTCGCATCGGGCGTTAATCCAAGAATTAAAGTAGAATTGTGCCCCACCGAATTGTAATACATGTTCATTAAATCATCAACCGGAAAAATATGAGTCTCATCGCCGGGTTCCCAAAACCATTCGTGGCGTCCGTTGTATCCGCGTAAAGGTGCATCACTCATTGCAGGCATCCAGTATTTTCCATCCGGATCGCCATATTTTAATAAATGCATTCTTTCTTTTTCGGTATCACCACCATGCGAATAGGCATTGGGGAAGGTTGCCCAACACGGGTAAGGAACCGTTCCAGACTCAGATCCTCCCCAGCGGGTTTCCGCCAATTGCAGATTATGATAAAATACGCAGTTTGGTTGGTATTTTTGGACTATTGGCAAAACATCTGGTGCTCCGTTATCAGGGTGGTCGGCTCCACCATCGAACCAAATTTCGAATAACTCGCCATATTTTGTACAAAGTTCGGTTACCATTCCTTCGCACATTTTTTTGTGCCACAACTGATGATTTTCTCGAAAATCGCCTTCGCCATTCACCTGAAAATCATGAACGCCAAAAAATGAGTTCCATCTGCTTCCCACATAAATTCCGGGTTTTACATTGTATTTCCGGCACGACTCCACAAAATCTTTTACCACATCACCTTTTCCATCGCGCCATTTTACCGCTTTTAAACAATACGGGTTTACATCGCTTTGAAAAAGAGAAAATCCGGTTTCATGACTAGCCGTTAAAATGGCAAATTTTGCACCGGCCACTTTAGCCGCCCGAATCCACTGGTCGGTGTCTAAATTTTTTGGATTGAAGATTTGATAATCAGGAACAGGATCAATTCGGTTACCACCTTGTCCGTATTTTTTACCATCGAACAAATGTAAATCGTAATGAAAAACAACACCCAACTCAGCTTGTTGCCAGGCAAGTTGTTGTTTGTTGGGAACGGGATAAGAGTATCCAATGATCTGCGAAAAAGAGGTTGAAAAAACAAACAAGCCTGTTATTGCAAATATCCATTTGAACATATTACCCTGTTTTATTTTTGCAACTTACTATTCAGAATTATTTTATTTCCCTTTTCTATTTTTGGATTAGAAACCAAATCTCCATACATAACTTTACACGAATTCCCCAATAATGACGTTATTTTCAACTCGACTAATTTTCCGTTTTCCCATTCAATATCTACCTCAAGACCACCTCTTGCGCGCAAACCTTTCACACTCCCGTTTTTCCATTGCGCAGGCAAGGCAGGTAAAATTTGAAGTACTCCGTTGTGACTTTGTAAAAGCATTTCAGCAATTCCGGCAGTGGCACCAAAATTACCATCGATTTGAAAAGGTGGATGATTATCGAACAAATTTGGGTGCGTCGATTTTGCATAAAGCGCCTGAATATTTTCATGCGCTTTTTCACCATCTTTTAACCGGGCATAAAAATTAATAATCCATGCACGGCTCCAACCGGTGTGTCCGCCACCACTTACCAATCGTCCTTCTATTGATTTGCGGGCTGCCTCCATCCATTTCGGATCGTCAGGATTTGTAAACTCCTCTCCCGGATACAAAGCATACAAATGAGACATGTGACGGTGACCCGGTTCAGCCTCCGGCAACTCTTCCGACCATTCCAAAACTCTCCCATCGGAACCAATTTGGGATGGAGTTAATTGGTTAAGCAATACTTTTAAAGTGTCGGCAAATTCAGTATCAATTTCCAAAATTTCTGAAGATTTTATGCAATTATTAAACAACTCTCGAATAATCTGGTGATCCATAGCCGGTCCCATACAAACCGCCGCCCTTTCTCCATTTTCGGTAATAAATTTATTTTCGGGCGACATGCTGGGACCTGAAACCAGTAATCCGGTTTTTGGGTTTTCTACTAAAAAATCGACAAAAAACAGTGCTGCATCTTTTAAAACTGGGTATGCTTTTTCTTTTAAAAACTGTTTATCGCCGGTATAATCGTAATGTTCCCAAAAATGATCGGAACTCCATGCAAAACCCAGAGGCCACATTCCATAACCGGTATTCCCAATTGGGTCGGTATATTTCCAAATATCTGTTGTATGGTGTGCAACAACACCGCGGCTTCCATAAACTTCTTTTGCCGTAATTCTTCCCCTTTCCCGCAAACCATCAATAAATTCAAAAAAGGGTTGCTGGCATTCAGCCAAATTAGTAACCAATGCCGGCCAGTAATTCATTTGAATATTTATATTAATGTGGTAATCGGCATTCCATGGTGGCGACAAAGTACCTTCCCAAATTCCCTGTAAATTTGAAGGCAAATTCCCTGTGCGTGACGAACTGATTAACAAATAGCGACCAAACTGAAAATAAAGTTCGGTGAAGTGCGAATCTGCTTCTCCATTTTTCACACGCATTAACCTTTCATCAGTTGGCAGATTTAATGTATCGAGCTCGTTCAATTCTAATTCAACCCGATTAAACAGGTTTTGGTATTCTGCAATATGATTTACCTTTAAATCGTCAAAAGAAATTGCTTTGGCTGATTTTAAATCTGAGTTAGCCAAATCAACTTCATCATTTCCCCAAAAATCTGTTCGTCCCGAAATTCGGATTTCAACTTCATCCGCATTTTTAATTTGAATAGCAGTTTCATTGGAAATGATTTCTCCGCCAGTTGTTTCAAAAGAAACCACCGAAGCAAACTTTGTTCCTTTGCCTTCGAATTCAGCAAAACCAGTCATAATTAATTGATTTTCGCCAACCGAAACGTTTTCAGCTTCTCCCGGTCGATCCATCCAAGTAGCAAAATTTAATTTCCCTTTTTCCGACGCGGTTAATTTTACAACGATAACTTCGTTTGGAGCAGTAGCAAATACCTCACGTGTATATTTTACTCCATCCGACACAAATTCGGATGTCGTAATCGCAGTCTGTAAATCGAGGGTTCGTTTGTAATTCGTGATATTTTCCAATGGATCGAACTGAATGTGCAAATCTCCCAAAGTTTGATAAGTATGTTTACCACCATCAACCCGGGTTCCCATAATTTTTTCCTGAGCCAGCCGATCACCCTCCGCATATTTTCCATCAAACAACAGTTGTCGAACTTTATTCAGATTTTCCAACGCTTCAGGATTGGCACGCTTCATTGGACCGCCAGTCCAAACCGATTCTTCGTTTAGTTGGATTCGCTCTGTTTCAACTCCTCCAAAAACCATGGCTCCCAAGCGGCCATTTCCAATGGGCAGTGCTTCCGTCCATTTCTCGGCTGGTTTGTCGTACCAAAGTTTTAAATCGTGGGCATTTTGTTTTTCACCAATTTGGCACGCCTGAAGAATTATGAATAAAGAAAAAAGAATTACAAAACTGGTTTTCATTTTGATTGATTTTTTAATTGAAAAGTGAAGATACAGAATTTCAAATTAATAAAATAGCTGAAGTAAAAACCCGAATGATAAACCACATCCCGCTCTTTAATAAATTGAATTTTAGTAATTTGTCAAATCTTAAATATTCTGCAATCTATTACTAAAATATTCGTTATTCAGATATTGGGAAACTGTTCTCCTTTTTTTTATCTTGAACCAAAATAAAATGTCATGCAAATCATCATAATTGTTATTCTCATTCTGGCAATTCTACTGGTTATCTTCACTTTACAAAACTCAATGGATATTACTTTGAATGTATTCTTTTGGGAGATTGCCAACACACCACTCGTTTTAGTTTTAATCTGCTGCGTAGTTCTTGGTTATATAATTGCAGCCATCTATTTCTATCCGCGATTATGGAAAATTAAGAAGGAGTACAATCGGCTTATAAAATTCAACAAAGAATTAAAAGGGTTGCACGAGTTGAATCATAAGAAGGAGAACAATTCCAGTGAAGAAACGGATCCGGAAGGAATTGAAATGGACAATGATGACGGGGATTCGTTTTTTAAAGATTAGGAATACCAAAACGAGTTTGCTCCGAAAAACAAACCTGACATTCATTTTCAAAATCCCCGATTTCAAAAACAAAGCTCCAACCAACAAATTTCGAATGAAAGAAAGTTTTTGAGTTTGTAAATAGGCAGAAACTAATTTTACATCAAACAATTATTGCAAGCAAGCAATCTAAAATCAAATAAATCTTTCTTTGCAATCAGGTATTAGTATTGAAATCGAAAAAATGAATAACAAGCTATTAATTGATAAATCGACAATTTCTTCGTATTTTTCACTCTTTA
>CAYZBC010000156.1:0-11748 GCA_964476535.1 uncultured Maribellus sp. | reverse complement strand
TTCGTTTTTTTATTGCTGATTGTCAATGTGTTATGAAGTCCAAATTAGAAGTTATACTAATTTGACCTGAATTGAATAGTTCTTGCACTATGACCGAACTATGTTCGCTATAAATCTTTCAAATTAGATATTTAAAATCTAACAAATTAATTCTACATGTCCAACCGTCGTACTTTTATAAAACAAACCGGAATAATTTCTCTTGCTTTACCATTCGCAAATAAGAATTTAATTTTTGAAATAAACCCAAGCCATTTTCAAATAGAGCCATTAGAGTCTGATTTCAGCAAAACGCTAAAACCTATTGGAAGAATTTTAGAAGAAAAAGGTTATTATGTTTGGTGCAACACTCCTATTTACGATAAAACCGGGAAAGTACACGTCTTTTATTCCCGCTGGCCAGAAAAGTATGGAATGGGAGGCTGGATTCACAAATGCGAAATTGCACATGCAGTGGCTGATTCGCCGGAATCGGAATTTAAATATTCTGAAACTGTATTAAAGCCACGTGAAGGATTCTTTGACGCGACAACGTGCCACAATCCACATATTCAATTTATTGATGGTTTATATTGTCTCTTTTATATGGGAAACTCAAATGGGAAAACAAATACAAAACGAATCGGACTGGCTACTTCTGGTTCATTAAGTGGTCCTTGGGAAAGAACAGATATACCAATACTTGAAGTAGGAAATGCAGGCGATTGGGATGACCACTGTACAACAAATCCGGCATTTTTGAAACATCCGAATGGCGAATATTGGTTGTATTATAAATCGTGGAATAATCTGGAATATGAACAAGCCAAAGGAAAAAGTATTCGTGGAAACCGAAAATATGGCCTTTCAATTGCCAATTCTGTAACCGGCCCGTACAAAAAACACAAAAATAATCCGGTTATTGATTTTTCCACACGCGGAAATAATGAGCAACTTGAAGATGCTTTTGTATGGCACGAAAACGGAAAATTTTGGTTAATTGCCCGCGATATGGGATTTTTCAACCACGATTATGGGTTAATATTCGAATCAGTGGACGGAATAAAATGGGAGAATCCTAAAATAGCATATTACGAAACCAATCATTATTTCAACAGCCCTCCTGCACCAAAACATTTGAGTCGTTATGGCAGGTTGGAAAGACCGCAACTTTTAATGAAAAACGGAAAACCAAAATACTTATTCGCAACCACACAGGGTGGAAAATATAATACTGCCAGTGGGTATATTTTTGAAATCGTAAATTATTAATTCTGAAAGAGAAATTGCAAATGAATTTTTCTTTCTTAAAAACAGTTTAAAAAGAAGATATTTTTTTGAATGAATTATAACTTAACTTGATTTTTTTCTGACCTTTAGAGACAAATCTGAACAATTCAGATTCAAATAACTAATTTTTAAAAACCAAAATTAAACCAAAGCATCATGAAAAAATTTGTATTTCTATTAACTGCATTATTTTTTACAACCTTTGTATTCGCACAACCCGATTTTTCAGGATCGTAGAAATTTAACAGCTCGAAAAGTAAATTAGGCAAACGTAGTTTTGCTACAAAAGAAATTGTTATTACTCAAAAGGGAAATGACATGAGTATAAAAAGTCATTCCGTATTTCAAGACCGGGAAATTACGCGTACAAACAAATATACCCTTGACGGGAAAGAATGTATTAATGCTGGTTTTCGCGACACTGAAGTAAAATCTACAGCTGTTTGGTCTGACGATAAAAAGTCTTTGAAAATTTTATCAAAATTTGCAATGCAAAATGGAGAAATGACCATGACCGCTGTTTCTAAAATGGATGGAGCAAATTTAGTGACTGATTCGTCAACTTCTTCATCTCGTGGCGACAGGTCTGAAACACAGGTTTACGATAAACAGTAATATTAAATCATTTAATATTTTAAGATGATATAAATAACTTAAGACCGTTGCAAGGTAAAAACATTACGAAACTATAATAATATTGTTATATTCACTTGGTTAACAGTGCATTAATGATTATTTTTAGTTATGAAATTAGAGAAGCAGCCCACATTAGCCGATAGTATTTGTGATCTACGCAAACGTAAGGTCAAAGCGATATTTTCCGTTCAGCATCAACCGGTTCTACAAATGGCCTAAATAGTTTGACTATGACTCCGGGATAATACCTCGACGGATTTACTGAACAATACAGTTTAGAAATGAACATTAGGGATATATATAAGACTGAAAGAATATAATGCGTGCAATCCTGATAAACAAAGATAAGTCGCTTGTCTGGAGTGAAGTTCCAGACCCAAGGCGTAAAGAAAATGAAATTATAATTGAGGTTCATGCTGTAGCATTAAATCGTGCCGACTTAATGCAGCGCGAGGGCAATTATCCTCCTCCTTTTGGTTGGCCGGAATGGATGGGGCTGGAAGTAGCTGGTGAAGTTACAGAGGCTCCAGAGCAAGGACGGTGGCGAACTGGTGATAAAGTTTGTGCACTACTTGGCGGCGGCGGATACGCAGAAAAAGTGGCGGTTCCGATCGGCATGGTATTGCCGATACCTGCAGGTCTGTCGATGGTTGAAGCAGCTGCAATACCAGAAGCATTTGCTACGTCGTATCTAAATCTATGTGTTGAAGGTTACATGAAGTCTGGCGACACAGTGTTTATTCAGGCTGGTGCCAGCGGACTTGGTATGGCTGCCATCCAGCTAGCCAAGGAGTTTGGAGCAAAAGTTATCACCTCTGTTGGGTCGAAGGAAAAAATGCGATTCGTTCGTGAACTTGGTGCCGATGTCGTCATTAATCGCAAAACTGAAAGCATTCCAGAAGTTCTGGCACAACATCCGGTAGACGTGGCATTGGATTGCGTGGCTGGTCTAGGGCTTGGCCCTTGCCTGAAAACAATGGCGCATGGTGGACGCTGGATCGTCATCGCCACATTGGGCGGAGCGATGAGTGAACTGAATATGCTTGATTTTTTTAAACGCGGCGTGAAGCTTATCGGCAGCACTCTGCGCAGCAGGACCCCAGAGATGAAATCTGAAGTTCTTGCCGGAATTGAAAAGCAACTGTGGCCAGCGTTTTCTTCCGGCAAAATCAAAGTGCTGATCCATAAAACTCTCCCAATCACTGAAGCGGAGGAGGCTCACGCTATCCTGCAAAATAATGAAAATACAGGAAAAGTGGTGTTGGCGGTTAAGTAATCTAAAGAGAGAGATTATAATGGAATTTAAAAATAAAGTGGTAATTGTTGCAAGAGCTACTTCCGGGATTGGCCTTTTGATTGCTCAACGTTTGCAGAAGAGGGAGCTAAAGTTGTGCTGACGGACGTTACCCATTTGACTACTTTTTCATTAAGGAAATGCTTGTTTTTTAGCTTTATAAAGAAATTAATGAAAACCAAATGATCGATAAAATATTTAAACACCACCTAGCAGACAACGTGATATAAATAACTTATATTATAAAATTTAAATATGTTAAAAATAGAACTAATGAAAACTAAACAATTTTTTTACACCCATTTTAGGATACTCGTAATCTGCCTGGTGAGCGGGGCTTATTTTAGTAGTTGTAATATGTCTTCCCGGCAACAAGTCCAAAAAACAGAAGAAGATACAGAATATACAGTTGCTGCATATGTTTGGCCTTCGTGCCACCACGATGAGCGCTTTGGCGACATGCTATGGCCCGAAGGTACTGGTGAGTGGGAAGTCATTAATAAAGGCAATCCGCGTTTTGACGGGCATTACCAACCCCGGTTGCCGCTGTGGGGATACGAAATGGACAATGACCCGAAGGTGGTGGAGAGATGGATTGATACAGCTATCGATCATGGCATCAATGTTTTTGTGTATGACTGGTATTGGTTTGACGACGGTCCTTTTCTGGAAAGTGCCCTCAATGATGGTTTCCTAAAAGCAAAAAATAATTCGAAAATGCAGTTTTATATTATGTGGGCCGACCACGATGTAAAACGAAATTATTGGAATGTACATAAATTTAAAGACGATACTTCCTTGCTTTGGGATGGAGCCGTGGATTGGGACAACTTCAAAATTATAGTTGACAGGGTAATAAATCGGTATTTTAAGCAGCCCAACTATTTTAAAATTGATGGCAAACCGGTATTTTCCATATTCAGTATTGGCAATTTACTGGAAAGTTTTAACGGGAGCGCAGAAGAAGCGCGAAAAGCGCTGGATTATTTCAGGGATGAAGTGAAAAAAGCCGGCTTTCCGGGTTTACATATCCAATGGAATCAGGGAGGTGGTTCTATCATGTCGAAAGAAGCTGCAACACAGTTTTCCGAAAATGTAAAACAAATGGATTTCAATAGTGTGGCAATGTATAATATGGGAGGAATGAATGAAGATTATTTGGTTTATGGTGCCAATTCAGTAAAAATAAGGACACAAATGGATTCGATTTTAAATGTACCGTTGTTCCCTTGTGTTTCTGTTGGCTGGGATGATACGCCGCGGTTTCCTGCAAAAGGAATCCATGATGTGGTACATTATCATAATACACCTGCCAGTTTTGCGACCTTGCTTTCTAAAGCAAAGAAATATGCTGACAGCCATCCTGAACAGCCCAAACTGATTACCATTAACGCATGGAACGAGTGGGTGGAAGGCAGTTACCTGCTGCCTGATATGCTTAACGGATATGGTTATTTAGAAGAAGTAAAAAAGGTGATGAAACAACAATAAATAATATCTATATACACTAGAATTATCATAGTGCTGACAACTAAATACTGGAAGTACTGAAATATGGAATTCTTCATCAAGTATTAACAATTATCAGAATGAAATGAGGTTTTATCCTAATCCTGTTGTCAATGAATTATCTTTTGACTGTAGTGTTTCAGGAGAATTTTCAATCGTAAATATGGTTGGTGCGGTTGTGCTCAAAACACAGATAAAGAGCAATCAGGTTGACTTATCAAACTTAAGTCAGGGTTTATACATCTACAGATTAAATACTGACACGAATAATTACCAAGGGAAGATTATTAAAAAATAATTGATACACATTCTATTTGAAGCAAAGCTCTGTATTGAATTACAGGGCTTTCTTTTTTGCTATTAGTAATCTAATACCACAGACAACTACCTTGAAAACAATATACCTTAGTTACAAAAAAACCAAATGAAAATTTATAGGCGAGAATAGCACAATCTCATTATAATGTCCCCCATAAATTAGACAACAAGTTAAATGATAATTTTTAATAAACTTGTTGAAATGAAAAAGAGAAAAAAGTACACATCAGGATTTAAAACCAAAGTAGTTTTGGAAGCATTGCAGGAACGAGATACTATTCAGGAGTTGGCAAAGAAATATGATTTACATCCGACACAAATTTCTACCTGGAAGAGTCAGTTTTTAACCAGTGCAACGAGTGTTTTCGAAAAAGGTGTTGTTAAAGTTGATGATGAAAAAGAAAAGACAGCACTTTTTAAGAAAGTCGGACAGCTTCAAATGGAGGTTGATTTCTTAAAAAAAGTATTGGGGAAATAGACAGGCAAGCAAAGTTTCAAAAAGTGGACAAAGACGAAAAGTTGGCCATAAAACATCAATGTGAGCTTTTAGAAGTTTGTCGCAGTAGCTTCCACTATGTTTGCTGGCAAGAGGGTTCCAATAATCAGGAATTAATGAAGCTGATAGATAAACAATATATGGAGTATTTTAATTGTGTGTGTAGATAATTAAATCACTGTAATAAATGTATTACAGTGATTTAAATTTGGTTAAAGTGCCCAGAACAAAAACCGAACCTATTGAATTCAACCACATCCTAAAACACCACAGAAACACATAAAAGCCCTGTTTTATTAATGCTTATAGAGGATTAGTCTCACGCTGATGAATTAAGTTGAATTCATATAAATTCAATTAAATTAAGTAAATGTGGGGAAGATGTGGGGAAGAAAATGTATTTTAGCATTTCTAAAATAAGCTAAAATGGCATCAGTAAAATTATTTATCCGCACTAAGAGTAAGAGCAAATTGGCAAATATTTATATTAGATTGAAGGAAGGGAGAACGGTAGATTTGACAGCTAAATCAGGAAAATTTATTTTGCCTGACAACTGGAATAATAAATCCGGCTCGATTCGACAAATAGCGAATATAAATGACAAAGATGAATTTATAAACGACCTGAAAAAGTTGAAAAGGTTCATTGAAGATGAATTCCTTAAAGTTAAAGATAAAAGCAATCCTGGTAAAGAGTGGTTGAAGATCACTGTTGACAGGTACTGGAATCCTAAGAAATATGAAGAGGATAAGATTACTTTTTTTGGTTTTATTGAAACATATATTTTAATTTCGAAGGAGAGAATTAATCCAGCAACAGGTAAGAAAATCTCCGAGTCAACTTTAAAGAAATATGGGACATGTTATTTTCACTTGAAGCGATTTGCGAAGAGGAAAAAGAGACTGATCGACTTTGATGATATTACCATTACTTTTTATTACGATTTCATCAAATATTTAACCAAAGATTGTAATTTGGCAACCAATTCTATTGGAAAACAAATTGCGATTTTGAAGGGGTTTATGAGTGAGGCGACAGAACAGGGATTAAATACAAAAACAGATTTCAGGAGTAGGAGTTTTAAGGTAGTTACCGAGAATTCTGAAGCAATTTATTTAAATGAGAGGGAGTTGGATAAATTATGGACTTTCGATTTTTCAAGTAATAAACGATTGGAAAAGATACGTGATCTGTTTTTAATTGGTTGTTGGACAGGATGCAGATTCTCAGATTTAGTGTCAGTAAATTCTCAAAATATAAAAGATGGTTTTTTGTATATGGAGCAGGAGAAAACCGGGCATAAAGTTACTATACCCCTACACCCTGTGGTTAAAGAGATTTTAGAAAAATACGATGGCACATTGCCTGTGATGATGTCCAATCAGAAATTTAATGACTACATAAAAGAGGTATGCCAGTTGGCAGAAATCAATTCAGTGGAATCAAAATCTATTACAAAAGGAGGAATCCGTATTACCGACAGATTTGAAAAATGGAAAATGGTAAGCAGCCATACGGCACGAAGAAGTTTTGCAACAAACCTGTATAAATCAGGGTTTCCTTCCATAAGCATTATGGCAATAACTGGCCATCGTACGGAAAGGGCATTTTTAAGATATATTAAAGTAACTCCGGAAGAACATGCAATATTGTTACAGAAACATTGGATAAAAAATACAAATTGAAAATCTATTACAAAAAAATAATTTGAATGACCAAACCGTACGTAGAATTAAGTGCCTCTGAATATAGAATACATCCTCAACCAACCCTTCCTCATGTGGAAGGATATCGTCCCCATAGTGATATTGAAAAATCAAAGAAATTTCCTAAATGCTGTGATTTTCATGCCGAAGCAATTGAAAAACTTGAAAAATGGTTTGAGGATGATTTTCCGAATTTTTCGAAAGAAGAGGAAAATGCATATAAATTGTGGTTTAAAAAAAGTGACTTTAAAGGACTTCCTTTGAAAATTGTTACGCAATTATCATATACAGAGTATTTTATTGACAAGAAAATTAGTTCCCCAAATTGGTATGACGATATAAGACATTATATAGATTATAATATTCTATGCTTTGGTAATCCTGCATTAGGTTTTCGTCACTATTTATATTTGGTAAAATATTATTTTCAAAAAATTGAAAAAGAGATTGCAGATGAAAAACGGAATAAACTAATTGCTTATCTGGATAATAAGTTGAATCCTCAGATTAAAGAAGTTGAAGTCAAGGACAAAACCGATATTAATATTATTTATGCAACCATTCAGAAATGGTTAAATATATTCCCCTTTGGGTTGGAAGCATTTTCACAGTTTAAAAAACAATATGAACGAAAATGGTTGATAATATCAGGTACCGATGATTATAATCCTTATACCGGAAGACATAGGATTAAAACTATTACAAAATCAGAATTAATAAATCTACTGATTACTACTTCCAGGGAGCTAGTAAAACAAACTAATTCTGAAGATTTTGTGAAAAACTGCTCAAGTACGCAGGAATTTAATAAATACACGTTAGATATCTTAATTAAAAGGCGTTCATTCGAACTCCAAAAATTAGGAAATGATTTTAGTACAGAAGAACATACTTATATAAATATTTTGGAAAAATGGTTTGATATTGAAAAGATGTTTTTAGATGGCATCTCAGAATTGATTGATAGTGGCAAAACTGTGCTGCCAAATACTCCACAATCTAAATATTTAAAGACTTTTAAAACATCGTTTTCCAGAATCCAACTGGAAAGATTAAGGTTGCATTTAATTGGAAATTCATACGTATTAGATATCTCAAATGATGAGTTTATCTATCTGTTTCAGAATAAGCCAATAGTCCCGTCAATGAAAAAATTAGAATGCTTAATGCCCAATACCTGGTGCCATTATTTACTAAAAGAGATGGTGTTTAAAGGGATTAACTTCAATATGAAACAGGTAAATCGCTGTATTATTGGCAAAGACGGGAAAGAGCTAAATTCTAATTCCGGTCGTGATGGATACACTGAAATTGATAAATTTTTGAAAGAAATAATGGAATAATCAACAGTTTTTGTCGACCCCTTTGCACAAAAGCTTACCTTCTTGTATATGAGCCTATTATAGCGATATAGTTTTTTTATCGACCCCAATCGACCCCAATCGACCCCAATCGACCCTTGTCAGGGTCGCCATCTAAACAGAAAAACTGCTCTTATTTATTTTTACTTCACGTAGTTTCGTTGCATTAAATTTTATGAATGGCGTTGAAGCCATATTATTTGAAATTAATCATTTAAAATAAATACAATGCAGCAAAACAAAAAATTCTCGTTTGACCAAGTTCCCGAAGCAATAGGAAAACTTATTGAAGAAGTTGCCAACTTAAAAAAGATAGTTGCCAAAAAATCGGAGCAATCAACCCCAAAAGAAGAAGAGTATTTGACCCCAGCAGAAATGATTCAGTGTTTAAAGATCTCATCGGTTACTTTATGGCATTGGGACAAAAAGGGTATTACCAGGCCGTTAAGAGTTGGTAACTTAAAGCGGTACCGAAAGAGTGATTTGGAAAAAATTATTGTTGAATACGGGAAAAATGTTGGTTGATATTTACGCCCGGATAAAACGCTGAATTTTTTGTTCCTGATTATCCATATCCAATGCAGTCCATCAAAGATTTACATAATACCTTATCTAAAATTCATTCCATATTTTTTAACCTGGCACAGGAAAACCGGTTGAACATAAATGAGCTGGAAGATTATAACAGGGCGGCAGCCGGGGCTTTTGAATCGTTGGATGAAATAAAACATTTGCTATCGCATAATATGAAAACAATTGAGGGTGCTTTAAATCGTGAACATAATAATGAAATCAAAGCAAATAAATATCGGCAGCTATTGTTTATCGTGGGACTAAAACCAGGCGGGATAGTGTTATTGGAGGAACTTCCTTTAAGATTTCTGGAATCTATTAATAAGTCACTAAAAAAGTACAATTGCATGGTTACCTCTGAAATTCATTTTGAGGCGATTATGCAGGAATACAGGTCGGTAATCTTATTAATAGAACGTGATTTAAGTAATATCCATTCCATCAAATTTCAAAAGAAGATTTTCGAGGAAGGAACGCAGGAAGTGAAAATGATAGTCAGAAAAATATTAATGCAAATTGCAGAAGAGAGTGGATATATTGCTGATGATATCCGGGCAGGTAAATCAACACAACAACTCACAGAGAAAATTAAAAATTATTGGTATGAAAAATTATCAAAACATAACCCTTTCAAATAAGGTAGAAGCTATTCCCATTACACAGGATAAAATGGAAGACTATATTCCTGAAGCAAGAGAGCTTCTTACGAATACTGCAGATGATATTGGTAAACAATCAGATGCCATCTTAGAAATTGTTAAGAGGTTGATTCAGTACAATAATGAAGTTAAAATGACGAAATATCTGGACTTACTTGCTAAAGAATTCAATATTAAAAAAGGGAATTTTACTACAGCAAAAAAGCAAATACGTTTGGAACTAAACTCAACGAAAGATGAGAATGGTGAAAGCAGTTCGGTGATTAGCAGGGTAGAAAATCATATCTCTAAAAACTATGATATTTATTTTAATGTCGTAGCTAACCAGTTTATGTCCAGAGAAAAAGGGGACTTAGAATATTCAGAACTAAATATAGATAATATCTACCGCCAGTTGAAAAAAACTCACATCAATTATTCAATATCGGATATAAAAAGCCTGATGAAAAGTGATTATGTTCCCCAAAAAAATGTATTTAAGGAATACTTCAATAACCTTCCTGTGTGGGATGGAGAGGACCACATTAAAAACTTGTCTGAATATATTAAGATTCAGGAGATTTTAAAAGGGAGCCAGGAACGGAGTAGATTTGAGAATATGTTTTGCAAAATGATGGTACGCTCGGTTGCCTGCAGTCTTGAGGCTGATTTTAATAAACATTGTTTTACTCTTGTTCATGAAAAACAATCGTCTGGAAAAACAACATTTTTGCGTTGGTTATGCCCTCCTCAACTTGAAGATTACTATACCGAGAACATTGGTACCGGTAAAGATGATCTGATTGCATTGACTGAGAATTTTATCGTCAATATTGATGAATTATCCGTCTTGAGTAAATATGATATCAATGCATTAAAAAGTGTTATGAGCAAACATCGGGTGAAGGTGCGTTTGCCTTATGGTGACAGACCGGAAATTCTGCAGAGAAGGTGCAATTTTGTTGCATCAACAAATCGTCTTGAATTTTTGAATGATGAAACCGGAAGCGTGAGGTGGGTATGTTTTCTAATCGATTACATAGACTGGGATTACAACAAGAAAATTGATATTAATAAAGTATGGGCGCAGGCATACCATTTGTTCAAAAATACCTCATTCGATTACCAGCTTACACCAGAAGAAATTGTTGAGAATGAAAACTCTAATAAGACTTTCCTAATCCGCAGCCCGGAAATGGAATTGATCCAAATGTACCTAATCCCGGGAAACAAAAGACTTTACGAAAGTACCCCTGAAAAGGTGGAATTTATGACTGCTACCACAATACTAACTTATTTGAATGAGAAAAACAGGAGTAATATCAAACTTACAAATGTGAATGTTGGTAAATCACTGAAGATGCTCGGTTTTCCACGCGATTCGCATTATGAAAGTGGAGACCAAATGAGCTTAAAAGGTTATTTCGTAATTCGTAAGGATAACCAGGAAGGTTTTAGGAATGAATGAATCCGGGAGAATTAAGGGGCCAATTAATTTTTACCTGGTATTAAGTTTTTTTTAGTTTTCTATAAAATATACATTTTCACTTACCATCTTACTCGAAAGCTATATAACAGTTGTAAAATAAGGTAAAGTAATCGAGTAAGATGATTTTTTAAGTTACTCTAAATTGATAAAATATAGCCCAAAAAGTGCATTTTCGAGTAAGAAGGTAAGAGAGTAAGAAGGTTTTCAAAATATAAAACATAAAAAAATAAAACTGGATGTTAAACCATACCGATAGAAATAAATTTGGCTGGACTAAAACGTTGAATCTTTATCATTTATATTGTTGCTTAAAATAAAGGGTGAAATCAAAAAACAGTACACATTATTAACAAAATAATATACCTGATATCTTTTGTTCTTTCATTCTGGAAATTGACTATAAAACGTTCAATTCTTTAGCAACTTAATTTGGAATAATATGTAATTTCAAAAATCAA
>CAYZBC010000155.1:0-11748 GCA_964476535.1 uncultured Maribellus sp. | reverse complement strand
CTTATTGTAGCTTTTTGATAGATTGCATCTTTTGAATTCCATAGTTAAAGAACAGTCTTCGGTGGAAGTAAACGATTATTTTCAAACATTTTTTTTTATATTTTTACAAGATTAAAAATCATCTTGATTTCACAATGAACATAAATAAAACTGAATCATTTTTATTAATTTTATTCGTCATAATGTTTATTCCTATTTTGGCAATTTCTCAAGCCAATGAGGATAAAACATTAACCAAGGCGATTCGATTGTTTGATAATCGAAATTTTGCGGAGGCCGAAATGTTATTTAAAGAAGTTTTACATGAACAGCCCGAAGATTTTATGGTGAACTATTTTTATGGTGCTTGCCGTACAGAAAACAACCATTTTACCAATTTCGATTTAGATTGCCTGATAAAAGCGAACAAGGAAGTTTCGCCCATAGACATCCATTACTATTTTGGAAAACAATACCATGCACGCAGTAACTGGGAAAGAGCACTAAAATTTTACAACAGATACAATTCAATTGCGACACTTCCTGAAAGTGAAAAAGAAAAGTTACTTGAGAATATCCAACAGTGTTTCGATAAAATAAATCCGTATAAAAAATATATTATTAAAGAAAACGACGAAAACATTGGCGAATTGTTAATCATAAATAATTCATCAAATGGGGATTCAATCGTTGAAAGCAAAAATACCGTTGCCGATTCCGTAATAATGGATGAAACTACACTTGTAAATACAGTTCCTGCCACTAACGAAATTGTTAAAAAGGAAGAAATACCAACAGGTGAACCAATAACGTTTCTTGTGAACAGCGAAATTACTTATTTATATTCATCTCATTTCAAAACAGAAAAAGGGAAAGAACTTTTCGAGAAAGGAAATACAACACAAAAGAAATTAAATTCAAATTTAAAAGAAGTGGACAAATTGCGTGGGAATTATTCAAATGCTAAAACAAGAGAAGAAAAAAAATTGGTTGGAGAAAATATCCTAGTATTGGAAAATCAATCGTATTCCTTAAAAAAAGAGGCAACTGAATATCTTTTTCAGGCAAAAAATATTGAATACGAGTACTGGGAAAATGCTTCGCAAGAAGAGACTGGAAAATTTATTCAGAAATTAAAACAAATTTCCGAGCAGATTGAAACGGATAATCACACCGATGAAAAGATTAATAATGACTCAATGACTTATATTGATCCTAAAATTCTGCTAGGTAAAAGCGTAAATAATTTATCGCCCGAGAAATCAGAAAACGATGATTTAATCTACAAAATACAGATAGGTGCTTATAGCAGGAGTTTACCAAATTACATAAAACGTCAGTTCAATAAATTGTCGTTAATCAGAAAAATTGAAAACTACACCGATGAAAATGGCGTGGTTGTTTATACCACGGGAAACCTAAGAAATTACGAAGATGCTATAAAAATGCAAAATCAAGTTAGGCGAGAAGGAATAGAAGATGCATATGTTGTACCCTATTTTAAAAGAAAAAGAATAACTTTGGAACAGGCAAAAAAAATGCATAACGAACAATGACATCGAAAGAAACTAAAAAGAAGCCAATAGAAAATTTCGGAGAAGACATTGCCAACGATAATTTTCTGATTTTGCACAACGACGATGTACATTCGTTTGATTATGTGATTGATGCGCTTATCGATATTTGCGAGCACAATTACGAACAAGCGGAGCAGTGTACATTAATTGTTCATCATAAAGGAAAATGCGATGTAAAAAAAGGAGGTTTCAAAAAGTTAAAACCTTTGAAAGATGCTTTAATTGAAAGAAAACTTAACGCCACAATTGATTAATATGACAATATTCGCCATTATCTTACTGATTGTACTTGGACTTGTACTAATTTTAATCGAATTTGCAGTAATTCCTGGAGTTACCATAGCAGGAGTTGGAGGTTTTTTATTGCTTGGAGCAAGCGTATACATTGCATTTACAGAATATGGAAGCGGTGCCGGATTTATTACCCTCACTGTTGTTTTGATAGCCGCTCCTTTGATGATTTATTATTTCTTTAAATCGAAATCTGGCAAAAACATGATGCTCGAAAAAAAAATAGAGGGGAAAGTAGAAACCATTAACTATGAAAAAATCTCTATTGGCGATGTGGGTAAATCCATTGGTCGTTTAGCTCCTTCGGGAAAAGTAAAAATAAATGGAGAGGTAATTGAAGCACATTCTACCGGTTCGTTTATCGATCACAATACCGAAATAAGGATTTTAAAAATACTTTCAAATAAAATTATTGTTGAACCTTTAAAAATAAAATAAAATGATTGAACAAGTCGGTACTCTGGGATTAATAATTGGAGTAATTGTACTCCTGATTATCACCCTCTATTTTGTCCCTATTGGAATATGGTTTTCGGCACTGGTTTCAGGTGTTCGGATATCATTATTACAACTGTTTTTAATGCGTTTTCGCAAAGTCCCTCCCGGGGTAATTGTACGTGCATTAATCGAAGGAACCAAGGCAGGCGTTGAACTTAACCGCGATGCACTGGAAGCTCACTTTCTAGCCGGTGGAAATGTAGCCAGAGTGGTACATGCACTGGTATCGGCCAATAAAGCAAATATCGAATTGTCTTTTAACATGGCCACTGCAATCGACCTTGCGGGGCGCGATGTTTTTGAAGCCGTTCAAATGTCGGTAAACCCGAAAGTAATTAATACACCTCCGGTTACAGCCGTTTCGAAAGATGGTATTCAGTTAATTGCCAAAGCCAGAGTAACAGTTCGGGCAAACATTAAACAACTGGTTGGTGGTGCTGGCGAAGAAACAGTTTTGGCACGTGTTGGCGAAGGAATTGTATCCAGCATTGGATCGTCTCACTCGCACAAAGCAGTGCTTGAAAATCCCGATTTTATTTCGCGTGTTGTGTTAGAAAAAGGATTGGATGCGGGTACTGCATTCGAAATTCTCTCTATCGATATTGCAGATATTGATATTGGGAAAAATATTGGAGCGGTGTTACAAATGGATCAAGCCGAAGCCGACAAAAACATTGCACAGGCGAAAGCAGAAGAAAGACGAGCCATGGCCATTGCATTGGAACAAGAGATGAAAGCAAAAGCTCAGGAAATGACTGCTAAAGTAATAGAAGCCGAAGCACAAGTACCGCTGGCGATCTCTGAATCTTTCAGAAGTGGAAATCTTGGAATTATGGATTACATGAAATATAAAAACATAATGGCCGACACTGCCATGCGCGATTCCATTGCAGGAGGCGAAGAAGATACAAAAACAATAGTGTAAACAGGGATTAGCCTGAAAAAAATGCCTTTCAATTTTGGAAGGCTTTTTTTATGGATTAAACACAGTAACTTTTACCAATTTAATTTTAACCCCACAAATCCAATTCATAAAAAAACCACCTAGCCAATCCGAATATTATCCGATTTTGCTGCGTGGTTTTTCTAAAATACTTTATAGAGATTCCAACTAATCTAAAAAGAATGCGCCAACCGGAAAAGCTCCCACTTCGTACTCTTTTTTATATTCTCCAGTCTCCGAATAGATTTGCATCATCCCAACTCCTGTTGTCGATTGCGCAGAAAAAACATAAATGTTATCGTTTTTGGGATTAACTGCCAGACCTGAAATACCGGAAATATCAGAAATTAAATTTTCAGTATTAAAACTTTTTTTTGCAACATTAAATTCAGCAACTGCACCTGTGATATTCCAATTGGCATCGGTAATGGCTGTTACTAAATAAATTTTTGAAAAATCAGCATTAGCCTGAATCATAGAACCATAGCCATTATTTACATTTTCCAATATATAAATCTCTTCTAATTGATCACTGACAGTATTAATATACCCAATTCCGGTATCTTCAGAAAAATCCGACCAGGTACTAATTAAAGTTACATACAAATTGTCGCTGTTGTCTTTTACAAAATAGGAAGTTACTGCTGGCGTAACAATGTATGAAACCTGCTCGTTACTTAAATTAATTACAGCTACACTATCTTTATAATTTAAAGCCGCATACAATTTCCCATTTGCAATTTCCAAACCTTCAGGGCCACCCGGAACCATAATTTTTGTTTCAACTCCGCGTGTAACAATATTATATTTTGCAATATAAGAAGCGGAGTGATCAGAATTTGTACCCCAGCATGAAATGTATAAATAATCCTCTGTTGCAACACAGAATCTTGGAGTTTCCAAATCATTCGAAACACCATTTACCGTTTGTTTGAACAAGGGATTCACCGTAATTAATTGGTCGGCAACATTTCCTACCAGAAAAACACTATCCTTATATTCGTAACCATATTGAATATTTGAGAAAATTTCAGAGCCACCATTTTGTGCCTGAAAATAGAAATTAGTGACTTCTTCTGAATAGTAATCATACTTTGAGATACTAGCACCACCACTGCCCCAATTTCCATAATTAATCACATAACAGCCTTCAATTTCCTCACTTGGAAACGGATCAGGAATTTCAGTTTTGTTACAACTGTTTAATACAACTACTGAAAACAACAGAATTGAGAAATGGATAAAAGATTTTTTCATAATTAATTTGATTATTTAATAATTTTTATGTCGTATTTAATGCTGAGGCGAAAGTATCTTCCCGGCATCGCATAATATTTTTCATTCTGATAATCGGCATTCAAAACATTGTTCGAAGCGAAAGTCAAATCGAATTGATGCTTTTGAAAAACCAACTTATACCCCACTCCACAGTTAGCCGTAAAATGCGAAGGAAGTTCATGCCCAAAATCATCGGTATAACGAGCACCCGTAAATTGGCCATCAGTAAAAAAGAGCCACTTTTTATATTTCAATGTAAAAAATGCGTTTCCGTTATGTTTTGGGATGTAATTCAATTGCCGGTTCAGTAATCCATTTTCATCAATAGTTTTAACGGATTCGACCGGATTAAAAGTGTAATTCAATCCAAATTCGCCTTTGAAGTTAGAAATTGGGAAACAAATATTTGATTGAAATTCAATTCCCTCGCTAACTACTTCCTGTAAATTCTGCGCTTTCCAAACGCCAAAATTTCGCCATTCAATCCAGTTTTTTACGTGCATATAAAACAGATTTACTCCAACCGTTGTACGACAATTGTTTTTATCGGAATTGAATTTTGCACCAAATTCCAAATTATTCCCCGACTCCGGTTTCAAATCAGGATTTCCCTGGGTTCCCCAATAACGATCGTTAAAAGTTGGTACTCGGTAGCTTTTTGCCAAAGCGGAAGTAAATTTGATAAACGACTCACCACTGGTTCGTAATACATATTCGGCACCCAACGACGGAGTAAACGGTGCATCGAAATTGGTAACAAACATCTGACGTAAGTTTAGTGTAACCTTCAACTTTTTATTCACGCGGTAATACGATGAAAAGAAAATATCCAAATGTTGTTCGAAATCAATTACTGAATCGGAATAGGCATGAACATCGGGATCAATAAATTTATATTTTGCACCTGCTTTTAAACCAAACCCAGAAGAAAAATCGGTGGTTGCCTGAAATTCTGTTATGAAACGATCGGTGC
Source organism: uncultured Maribellus sp. (assembly GCA_964476535.1). GTDB lineage: Bacteria > Bacteroidota > Bacteroidia > Bacteroidales > Prolixibacteraceae > Draconibacterium. Next base: position 6,209 of record CAYZBC010000155.1, on the reverse strand, counting down.
CAATTTGCTGCAATTCGTTGTTATCGAAAACCTGCATGTCGTGTACATAACCCGCACCTCCTTTAAATTCTATTTTATGAATATTATTTGTGTATTCGGTCCAGATTCGAACATTGTTATTGTCGATTTCCTGTGTACCATTGTAGTGGTAATTCGATTGCATATTTGGTTGAACCTGACGCCAACTGTTTTCAATCCAAAACGAAGATTTAAAAAACTGATTATTGCTAAATTTGTAATTTATTTCCTGCAACAAACCCTGATTTTTTATCGATGCTCCTTTTTGAGAGTCACGCATCGTACCTGGATTTTCAACATCACCTGTAAAAGAATTATTAAATGGAAAATCGTTCTCTTTCTGAAAGGAATATAAACGAGTAACCGATTCCCATTTTCCATTTCCAACAAAAATTTTCGCTCCAAACAGGTACTCTCCAAACGAACCGACGGTGGTTTTTGCACTCACCTTAAAACCGTTTGTCCAATCGTTGTTTTGTCCTAAATATATTGCCCCACCGATTGCACCTGAGCCGTTTACGGCCGATGAACTTCCATATTGTAAACTTATTTCATCAAATAAAAAAGATGGAATTGTGGATAAATTGGACTGACCAAGAGTTAAAGAATTTAAATTTATTCCACCAAAATTTATGGAAGTGTGACTAGCCGAGGTACCTCGGAAATGAATAGTTGAAAGTCCGCCAGCATCTGATTTTATATAGATCGGGGAAAATCTTGAAAGTACATTTTCTATTCCACCTTCCTGTGCCAACTCAATTTGCTCCAGAGAAATACTTTCGATTTTTGCACCCGATTGATATTTCCGAAGTTCACCATATGATATAACTTCTTCCAACTGAACGGTATCCAAAAGGGAATGTGAATTTTGCGCCACCGCACAAAAGCCAAAAGTAAAAATTAACAGACCAAATACAACAAACCTCCTCATTATATTAATTTTAAGGAGCTTTGGATAAGCTTACTCAAAGCATATAACTTTTCGGTGTTTTCACTCTTTCTTTTTCCCTTTCTCTGCGTTAAAATTACAAACCATAGCTACTGCTATGCTTGAAAATTTTAACTTGATAGAGAAAAAAACAAATTCGTTAAGATTCCCTAAAAGCTAAATTCATTGAGTATAATTGAAAAATATGAATAATATTTCTCAAGCTTTTACCCCGAAGCTTAATTATTATTTTCGAAATAGTGGCAGGTCTTCTGGCTCATTCCGATTGTTGATGCCTTCCCACCCCGATTAAAATCAGGACAGTGGCTTTAAGTTCAACAACACAAATTGCACAAGGCAATTGGAACTTACAGCTGCGGGTACAGCTCCGGTTTTTAACCGGATTCCCTATTAATTCTGTTCATGAAAACGAACAGGATAACCATAATTTCGATACAAATATAGTTAGTTTTTTGGAACAAGAAATAGATTGTTAATTACTTTGGAAAAGAAATCCTGAGAGTGTTTTTTCAGAAATGGATTAGAAGTCCGAAGTAAAAGTTGAATGGACAATAAAAAAAAATCATCTAAGCATGGCATCGCCCCAAGCGGTGCTATCCTTTACTAACGAATGCAACAGATGATGCGATTTCCGAATCGTATTAAAACAGCGAATCGGAATTCGTTGCACCCAAGCTAAGGTATCGTCATTGAAAGCAAAGGATTCCATCACTGAAAAAGATAAAATCCTCGGAAGATAAATTAACTGTAAGTTTAATTCACCCTGTGAAGCAAATTCAACGGGTGAATAGCGACGACTGATAACTTCGTGCCTCTGACTTCAAACTTTTTTCAAGGCTTTCTCCGAAACCAAAAACACAACCGGTTTTCCAGAAACCGGGTTGGTGCGCGTAATTACAACGGTATCATAAACAGCTTCAATATCTGCGTAATTTAAAACTTCATGCGGTGTACCTTTTTTATGAATTCTCCCTTTCTGCATCATAAGCAACGAATCGCAATATTCTCCAGCCAGATTCAAATCGTGGATTATCATTAAAACGGTTAATCCCAATTGTTCACTTAACCGACGGATTAAATTTAGTATTTGAACCTGGTGTGTAATATCCAAATGAGACGTGGGTTCGTCGAGCAAAAGCAATTCCGGTTCTTGCGTTAAAGCGCGGGCGATTCCTGCCAATTGCTGCTCGCCACCACTCAAGGCATTCATAAATTTATCTTTTAACGCAGTTACACCCGTTAATTCCATATATTTATCAGCAATGGCTATGTCTTTTTTCGTTTCAAAAAACTGAAACTGTTTGCGGTAAGGAATGCGCCCCATTAAAACGTACTCTTCAACGGTCATACTTCCCACTTCGATGTTCTGTGTTACCACTGCCAAATTTTGTGCCCGCTGTTTTAAACTCATTTGTTGTATGAATTCACCATTCAGTCTCGAGTTACCGGACAAGGCACTCAATTCGCCCGAAATACCTTTAAAAAGGGTCGTTTTCCCTGAACCATTTGGACCAATTATTCCAACAAAGTCACCTTTTTTAATTTCGAAGTTAATTTCTTCAAGCGTAAACTTGCCGGGATAGCCGCATGAAAAATCCTTTATTTTGAAAAATTGATTCATGCTAATTCAACTTGAAATGTGATTTTGAACGACTTAAAACAATAATAAAAACCAAACCACCCACAAAACCGGTAATTACACCAATTGGTAATTCGTTGGGAGAAATAATGGTTCGTGCAACAGTGTCGCTGAGAATTAAAAATATTGCACCTCCCAAAAATGAGCTTCCAATAATAATTCGATAATCGTTTCCAATAATTAAACGTACCAAATGCGGAATTACCAAGCCCACAAATCCAATAACTCCGGCCACCGAAACTGCAATTCCGGTTAATAATGAAGCCACAAAAAAAAGTAACTTAATTGTCACTTTTGTGTTTATCCCCAGGTGTTTGGCTCTCATTTCACCCAAACGCAAGGCATTTAATGTTTGTGCAAAAAAGTAAGCTAAGAATAGTCCGGCGATGGATGAATAAAACGCGATTCGTATTAATAATACATTCGATTCATCCAGCGAACCCATCACCCAAAAAACGATACTTTGTAAATTATCGGGAGTTGAAATCGACATTAAAAACATCATGGCCGAAGAAGCAACAAAACTCACCATAACTCCAATCAGCAACATACTATTTATGCTTAATCCTCCTTTTTTTATACTCAAAAAATAAACGATAAAAAGCGTAATTATTGCTCCGGTAAATCCAAATAACGGCAATACGGCATAACTAGCCGCCTGAAATCCAAAAACAATTGCTATTGCGACCCCCAAAGCTGCACCTCCCGAAATCCCCAATGTGTATGGTTCAACCAACGGATTCCGATAAATGCCCTGCAAAATGGCACCAGATAAACTCAGTGCACCACCCACCGAAATTGCCAATAAAAGTCGCGGAATTCTAATTTTAGTAAGAACTGTAAATTCAATACTGTCTTTGTTTGATAATATTTCTGGGAGCTGTGCCAGAGAAATTTTCACTTCGCCGGAAGAGAGGGAAATAACGATTGAAATAAGGAGCAGTACAAATAATGCGACCAGAAAAAGAATCCACTTTAAGTATTTTTTAGGCATCTATTCCTGACTTAAAAATTGATAAACACTGGAAAGAGTTTTTGCAAAATTATCGGGAGTTGGGCTGCACGCTATTTCCGAGTCAATCAGAAATATCTTGTCGTTTTTAGCCGCTGCCAAACCGGTGTAACTTTTCCAAGTTTTTTGTTCCTCTTCACCAAATCCACCCATTGTTGCCACGATAATTACATCGGGATTTTTCACCAAAACACTTTCGCGGGTCATTGTTCCACGGGTCATTCCGTTGGCAATATTTTCGGCGTTGTTCAATAATATAAATTCATCCATAAAGGTATTTTGCAACACGGTAAATATAGGGCTTGCACCTATCTGAAAAAATATTTTTTGTTTATTCGGGAGTTGCGCACTTTTTTGTTTTATATCATTCACTATTTGTTCCGTTTCCTGAATTACCTTTTGAGCCGATTCTTCAAAGCCAATCAATTTCCCAATTTGAATGGTTTGATCACAAATTTCTTCAAACGTTTTAGGTGTTAATATTAACTCAACATTTAAACCCAGTTTTTTCATGGCTTCCAAATCTTGCGACTTGGTTAATTCCATGGTTAGCACTAAATCGGGTTGCAAAGCAAAAATCTTCTCCACATTTACTTCGATGGTCGTCCCTATTATTTCTTTTCCATCGGCTACCGCCTGAGTACAATAACTTGTGCATCCAACCAATTTATCTTGCGCACCCAGTAAATAAATATTTTCTGTAATAGATGGTGCAAGAGAAATTATTTTTTTGACATTTTGAGAGAAACCAAAAATTGAGATTGTTAAAATGAAAACAACCAAAATAATTCTTAAAATAAAATTACTTTGATTGTCATTTCGAATTCTGAGGAACGAAGAAGAGAAATCTGCCTCAAATAAGCAATTGCTCTCCATCAGTTGACGAATCGAAATAACAACGACATTTAAAGGACTATTTTTAACCCGAATAAAGTTCATCAATAAAAATATATTACCGGAAATAATTACAGAAATCATTGTAGTGATTCCCGAAACTTTTCTCCCGAAGTTCGTTCATCTAAAATTTTACAATTGGCAGGTCTTCTGACTTATCCTCCGATTGCTGCCTTCCCGCTCGTTTTGCAACGGACAGTGGCGTGAGTAACAATCAATAAACGGACTTACAGCTGCGGGCACAGTACCAGATTTTCACCGGATTCCCTTTAAGCGAATTTTCATCGCAACCAACTTGAGCAAAGGTAAGAAAAGTTTTCAGTCGCAGTGAACAGTTGCAGTTTGAAAAGAGAAAGTTTTCAGTTGCAGGAGCAGTAGGTAGTTAAAAAAGGAGGAATTTTCCTGTCTCAGTCTCAGTTGTAGTCGCAGACGAGTTTTCAGGATTCAATCGTGTTCTCAGTATTCAGTTACAGGCTCAACAATCAATCATTGTTATGGTCTTGGAATATGTTTTTTATTGATAAGTATTACGAATACTAAAAACCGCTATCTCTTACTAAAAACTTCCCCTACTTTTTCAAACTGCAAACTGTGACTGATCACTGCGACTAGATCACTGCCAACTTTCCTCTGGATATTCAATATCAACCAAAAACAATCCTTTTGCAGGAGCTGAAGCGCTGGCAGCACCCCTGTTTTTTATTTCAATAATATTTTTGAATTCATCGACGGACAGTTTTCCAAGTCCAACTTCGAGCAACGTTCCAACAATAGCGCGCACCATGTTTCGTAAAAAACGGTCGGCTTTTATTGTGAAAATTAACTGGTTGTTTTCTTGTTCCCATTTCGCCAGATAAATTTTGCAATTGTTGGTTTTTACATCGGTGTGCAAACGGCTGAAACTGGTAAAATCTTTATAATCGAACAAAATCTGAGCAGCTTTATTCATTTTATTCAAATCCAATTCTTTTAGATATCGGTAACTTGTTTCAACCTTAAATGGGTTTTTGTTAGTTGAAATAAAATATTTATAGGTTCTCGAAAATGCACTAAAACGTGCGTGTGCCTCATTATTTACTTTCCATAGTTTCTGCACCGCTATATCGGGTGGCAAGAAACTATTTAAATTATAGACGAGTTTTACGGAATCAATTTCAGAATTAGAAGCATCGAAGTGGAGAATAAAAAACGAAGCGTGTACTCCGGTATCGGTTCGTCCGGCTCCCATAACCGAAATGTTTTCGCGTAATATTTTAGACAAAGCGTTTTCCAAGACCTCCTGAACCGAAATTGCATTGGGCTGAATTTGCCAACCGTGGTAGTTGGTTCCGTTGTAACTGCATTGTAAAAAGTAGCGTTGAGTCATTGGTAAAAAATTACTGCTTCAAAAGTAATGGAAAAATTGGAGTTAAGGAACTACTTAGTAATAAGGGGAACGATTTGGGTGAAGGTATTTTATTCTTTAATAACTTGAAAAATTAGCGAATATTATAGCGATCTAAGAATTCCTTCAAGGAACTCAAGGCATAAACGAACAAAGAAAAAGACCGGTTACTACCTAAGTTTAAATCAATAGTGTTTGCTAATTTGAAAATTTTTAGAGGTCAGGAGCTAGTTGTATATTAATTTTTCTTGATGTTTTTTCTCAGCAGTTACCATTTTCTCATCAAATTATTAAATATATTCTCTTTCATTAA
>CAYZBC010000154.1:7538-11816 GCA_964476535.1 uncultured Maribellus sp. | reverse complement strand
AATAAAAAAATAACATTCAAAGGATTTCTAACACACACCGGGCACACGTACAGCGCAAAATCAGCCAACGAAATTTATAGTCGACATTTCGATGCCTTGTTAAAACTAAAGGCACTAAAACATAAATTCAAAAAAAAAATTCCCAATGTTGAAATAAGTATGGGAGATACACCTTCGGCAAGCATTTGCACATCGTTTGAAGGCGTGGATGAAATTCGCCCCGGGAACTTTGCTTTTTATGATTTAATGCAACAAAATCTTGGTGTTTGCTCGTTTGGTGATATTGCTGTAAAAATGGTTTGTCCGGTAGTTGCAAAACATGTTTCACGAAATGAAATTATTATTTATGGAGGCGCAGTTCATTTCTCAAAAGAATTTATTATTAATAGCAATGGGAAGCAAATGTTTGGTCGGATAATTATCCAACATAACGGAGAGAAGCAATTGTTGGAACCGTTGAATTATGTATCCAAACTTTCACAGGAACATGGCACTTTAAAAGTAACTCAGAATCAATTTAAAAATTTTGAAGTCGGAGATTTAGTTGAAATTATTCCGGTTCATTCGTGTTTAACCGCAAATTTAATGGGGCACTTTCAAACTACTGAAGGCGAAATCATTAAAATGATGCCGAGGTATTAACCCTAGCATCTTGCACATTCTCCGATTGGCTTTTAGTTCACCCGGGAAATAAATTATTCGCAGTTTTAATTATTCACCCGGTGTTGGAAAGTCATCGGGTGAAAGTTATGAAATATGATCTATTTATAGTGTGACTTGGTCGCACCGTGAATTTTGTCAGGTACAATCTGAATAATATTGAACTGGTAATCACAAGACATCAGCTCAACAAAACAATAACTACTTATCAGCACCAATTTACTTCGCAAATTTTTAATTCAAAATAGAAATCGGATATGTAAGTTTCAGAAAAAGGTTGTCAGATTGTGGAAATCCGACAGCAGAACGGAATTCATCGTGGGAATAAATGAGGTAAAGAGCCCCAAAAGGTGGTTTAAAACGCCAGCCGAACATCCCGTATAAATAAACATTTTCGTTTTTCGTGCTGTTTTGCGCAAATACTTTCAACCATAAATCTTTGGTGAAATTGTAATTTGCAGTTACAACATTTATAAGAGTCGAACTGTTGTCGGGGTCGGGGTTAAAATCTAAAATATTGGTTGAATAAGTTAACGAAAGGTTCTGAATCAATTTAATTCTTGCACCAACACTAACCAGCGTAAAATTGCGATCGTAATTATTACCGGATGTAAAACTAATCACGGCATGGCTCCATTCATCCGTGTTGTATCCCAGGCTAAAAGTGTGTTTGTGGTTATAAAACTCCTCTTCGTAAAGTTTGTATTCGTTGTTGTAAGCGTATTCAAAATTTAATTTATTTTTGAAATAGAAATTCACAGCATCAGTAAAGTACCAACTTCGGAGTGTTCCTCCGAGACTCCAGAAAACATTATTAAAACTTTGAAAATCGATAAACTCGAAAGTATTATTTTTTAACCAGAATTTATAGGTCACATCGCTGTCTATTTCACGGCGATCGTCGTCGGTAATAAAACCTGTTTGATTAACATTTTTGCGAAAATTCTCTCCAATTTCGGTGTATCGAATATGATAATGAAAAATATTGCTTTCGCGGGAAAAACGCATAAACCAAGCACTGTGACTCCAAAAATCGCCTGGCGCACTGCCAACAAATTGGCCGGTAAATTTCCACATTTTTCCGAAGTTCATTATATAATCTAAACTTAGCGATCGTGTGTAACCATCGTTCCAGCTTTTGTCAACCAAAGTAAATCCTAATGTCGATGATTCCAGGAAATCGAATTTGGCGCGTGCAGCAGTAAAAAAGGTGTTTGGGTTTTCTGCCGATAAATCCGGGGTTTTTACATTCAGGATATTAAACTGCGTTTTTCCAATTTTACCATTTAAACGTTCACCAAAATCAATGTCCTGAATACGCCGTGAATAGAATGTTTTTATCCGGGTATTGTACATGTCGTTTCCTTCCTGAAAGAAAAGACGCTTTTCGGGATATCTTAATTCATAACGAGTAAGATTAATTTGTTGCTGGTCGGCCTCCACTGTCGCAAAATCCGGATTAATAGTTCCGTTTAGCGAAACATTCGGGCTGATTTGCCACTTCACATCTCCACCTATATCGGCATTTACTTTTTCGCCAGAGGTTTTAAAAACCGAAAGGTATGGAAAAACCGAAAGCTGCATTTTACTCCCATTCGTTTCTATTCCTTTTAAAGCTCCGCCCTGCGAAATCCTAAAATCATCGCTTAAGATTCCCGACCAATAACTTGTCTCAAAATTTGACCGGATGATTCTTCCAAAATTAATACCCCAGTTTTCAATTCCTTTTTTATATTTTAAACTTTTAAATGGAATTTCAAATTCAACACACCAACCCCAATCAAAACTCTTCGATTCACATTTCCATTCGGTATCCCAGTTCAAATCCATGTTTCTACCATCGTCGTTCACTTTCATATCGATTTGTGTGCCCAAAGGATTGCTAAAAAAAACATATGCACTCCGGTCGTCATTATAGGTGTCGAGTATAAGCGTAACCATATCATCGTTTTTACTCAACGCATCGCGGCTTTGATTTTTGGCAATTACCGATGTAGATTGGAAACATCTAAAAACAGCATAAACTTTTTCGTCGTCGAAGCCAAAATAAGCAATTGTTTTTTCAGAAGAAGGATCACCGGGTTGAGGTTCCATTTGAATAAACTGTGTGGCACTATCAGCTTTTCCCCAAATTTCGGATTCAAAAATTCCATCAATTTTAAGTGGCGTTTTTATTTGAAATGCTTGAATTGATTTTTGGGCGTTCGATTCAAAAAAAAGGATCGTGAACAGAGTTATAAATACAACTTTACTTGAATTACAAGAAAAATTCATGTTGGTTTTTTATGACTTAGCTTATAAAAATAATTATTTTCTGATATTATTTCTTATAAAAATTCATCTCTTCCAAGTATTCCCACGATTTTTGCGGAAGAAAATGGCGAACATCTTTTCCATCTTGAATTGCATTTCGAATAAACGATGAAGAAATTTCCATTTGAGGTGCACCTTCAGCAAAAGTAATATTTTTGTGAAAACGAACTTTTGAAATATCAAACCCGGGACGAGGATAAACAATTACGCCATGGTTTTCAACTATGGTTTTGTAATTTTTCCATTTGTGAAAATTCTCCAAATTATCAGAACCCATTAAAATAACAAATTGGTAATTGGCATGTAGTTCTTTTAAATAAGCAAGTGTACTAGCGGTATAACTTGGTTTGGGCAAATTAAATTCAATGTTCGATGCACGCAAACGGTCGTCGCCTTCAACTGCGCGGTGTGCCATTTCCAAACGTTGATAGTCATCCAATAAATTTACCTTTTTTTTGAAAGGATTTTGTGGCGAAACCACAAACCAAAGTTGGTCAATGTCGGTAAACTCAACAATGTAATTGGCAATCGCCAAATGTCCAATGTGAATTGGATTGTACGAGCCAAAATACAAACCTATTTTTAATTGAAGGTTTGTTTTGGGTGCAAGAATATCTGTTACAAAGTTGCTCATTTTTTTAAATTCAAATACACAAGTACCAAATTACAAATAAATTCAAAGATAAAAATCTTAATAATTATTTCGGAATCTCAATCCGTAATTAAAAGAAGTTAATCTTTCAACCAACGAACCATTTAACATAAAAAAAGGCGAAAGTATTTTGATTATTTTATTTACTTTTCTAAAAAATCAAAAACTATCTTTTCCGCTTCCTTAAAAGCAAGTTGTAGATCTTCATTTACAATTACAACATCAAACTGATTCGCAAAACTCAGTTCGTGTTCAGCTTTTGCTATCCTTATTTCAATTTTTCCGTCGGTTTCGGTAGAACGATTTCTCAACCTTACTTTTAATTCGTCAATCGAAGGCGGTTGCACAAAAACAGCCAGTGCTTCTTCTCCGTAAAACTTTTTAATATTCAAGCCTCCAATAACGTCAACATCAAAAATTACATTTTTTCCCAAATTCCGAATTCGCTCAACTTCACTTTTTAGCGTACCGTAACACGTTCCTTTGTAAACCTCTTCCCACTCAAGAAATTGGTTGTTTTCCACTTTTTGTTGAAACTCTTTTTCAGAAATAAAGTAGTAATCTTTTCCATGTATTTCGGTATGCCTCACCACACGACTAGTTGCCGAAATTGAGAATTCGAGGTTAAAATTTTGTTGAAGTAAATGTTTAAC
>CAYZBC010000154.1:0-7438 GCA_964476535.1 uncultured Maribellus sp. | reverse complement strand
TAGTTGCCGAAATTGAGAATTCGAGGTTAAAATTTTGTTGAAGTAAATGTTTAACTATAGTAGTTTTTCCAGCTCCGGAGGGGGCCGAAAAAATAATAAGTTTGCCTTTTTTTTGAGCTTTTAGCTTCGAGCTTCGGGCCATGGATTTTTATCTTTTCTTTGATTATATTATGTGGTTAATATCTCCCATTAAATCATCCCCTTTTTTATTCCTCCCTTTTGGGGAGGTTAGGAGGGGCTATAAAACATTCAGCAACTGTTCCTTAATTCGTTCCAAATGGTCTTTCATCTGAACAACAATACGTTGTATGTTTGTTTCGTTGGCTTTTGAGCCAATCGTATTTATTTCCCGACCCAATTCCTGAGAAATAAATCCCAGCTTTTTACCTGTAGGAATGGGTTGAACTATCGTTTCTAAAAAATATTTGCAATGATTTGTCAACCTCACTTTTTCCTCGTTGATGTCCAGTTTCTCTAGATAAAAAATCAATTCCTGCTCAAAACGGTTCTGGTCAATTGTTCCATTTAGTTTCACTTTGTCCAGATTTTCGATTAGTCGTGTTCTTACCGATTCAATACGTTGTTCTTCAAATGGCTCAAGTTCAGCCAAAAGTTTTTGAATACTTTCTACATTACCCGAAATGTCGGTGAACAGTGCATCTCCCTCTTGAATCCTGAATTCATCGATTTCAACCAGTGCTTTTTGGATGTTACTGTAAATTATATTCCACTCAGTATTATCTAAAGTTTCGTATTCCGTTTTAACCACATCGGGCAAACGCATTGATGCTTGTAACGTTGTGTGATCGACTTCTAAATTGAGTTCTTTGCTTATTTTCCTTAAATGTTGGAAATAACTTTTTAAAATTGGCTCATTAATTTTTGAATTCGACTCGTCACCTAAATTTTCAACATAAATATTAAAATCCACTTTCCCACGTACTAACTTTTCAGAAAGTATTTTTCTGATGATTATATCCTTTTCGCGATACAACGCCGGAGTTCTTGTGTTAATATCGATTTGTTTACTGTTGAGTGATTTTATTTCGATGGTAAATTTTTTGTTGTTCACTTCGAATTCGGCTTTACCAAAGCCAGTCATTGATTTCATCATATTGAATAATTTTGCGCTAATTTAATATAAAGTCCGAAGATGGAAGTCTGAAGACCAAAGTTTTCTTGCATCTCCTGACTTCTGACTTCCGACTTCCATCTTCTTCAGGCAATTACTCCTGAACCGATTAATTCATCGCCCAAATACCAGGCGGCAAATTGTCCGGAAGTAATTCCACGTTGTTCATCTTCAAAAATAAAATACGCCCCATCTTCTTTTAAATGAATGTTGCCTTTTTCTAAAGGTTGGCGGTAACGGATACGAATGTCGAAATCTTTCTTTTCTCCCACTTTCATATTTAAATCGGGACGGATCCAGTGCATGTTCTCGCTTGAAACAAACAGTCCTTTTCGATATAATCCCGGATGTTCTTTTCCTTCACCCACATAAATAATATTTCGCTGAACATCAGTTCCCAAAACAAAAAGGGGTTCTTTGTGTCCACCTATATTCAGTCCTTTTCGTTGCCCCACGGTATAAAAATGTGCCCCCTGATGTTCGCCAATTATCTCGCCATTCCATGGTTTATAGGGAAAAGGGAAACAGAGTTTTTTATAATTTTCTTCAGAAACTTCAACCTGTTTCTTTTTGTCCATAAACTTAGCCGGGACTTCAATAATGTTACCAACTTTTGGAATCAATTGCTGTTGCAAAAAGGTAGGCAAATCTACCTTGCCTACAAAACAAATTCCTTGCGAATCTTTTCGTTCAGCCGTTGGGAGATTTTGTTGCCTGGCAATTTCACGAACTTCAGGCTTTAACAATTCACCAATCGGAAACATTGCTTTTGAAACTTGAGCCTGATTAAGCTGACATAAAAAATAACTTTGATCTTTGTTTGGATCTTTTCCGGCAAGTAACTGATGAATCGTATTTCCATTCACAACAAGCTCACTTTTTCGACAATAGTGTCCGGTTGCCACAAAATCGGCATCAAATTTCATTGCCTCATCCATAAACGTATCGAACTTTATTTCGCGGTTGCAAAGTATATCGGGGTTTGGAGTACGGCCAGCCTGGTATTCGGCAAACATATAGTCAACCACACGCTTTTTGTAGTCTTTACTTAAATCAACAATATGAAAAGGGATATCCAGTTTTTTTGCCACCATTTTTGCAATCAAGGCATCTTCTTCCCAGGTACACGAACTGGTTATTGCTCCAACCCGCTCGTGCCAGTTCACCATAAAAAGTGCAATTAAATCGTGTCCTTGTTCTTTAAGCAAATATGCAGCTACGCTAGAATCTACTCCTCCTGAAAGGCCTATTACTATTCGTTTCATTTTTAAAATTGAAATGCAAAGGTAGGAAAGAAAGAATAAATTAGAAATTCAATATTTCTCCAATTAATTATTTCCAAAACAAATCATCTTCTATCTAAAAAAAACGTGGTTTCAACCCAATTATTTTTAATGTAAAACATTTAATTTTTCAACTTCCTGAACCAATTTCAATGCAATTTCAGCATCGTTTACCCAGTTGTATTGCCCAATCGGTCCTTTCCTTCGGTAGTTTTTCATTTCTTCCGAAACCAATTTAATCTCTTCAACTCCTTCTTGAATGAGGATGTTCAATTTGTCATTTTGAAATTCTTCGCCCCTATTCCATATTCGTTGTGAATAGTAAACCTGTGCATACGCTTTTCGCAATTTTGTGCTCATTAAAGTACGATTAAAAGTGTGATAAAGCGCATTAAATTTATTTGAACCGGAGATAAATGGTTTCGCTGCATTTATTTCTGCAATCGCTTCTTTTGCCAACAGAACACCATGTTCTTTTTCAGTAAGAACATAACTAAGAAAAGTTGTATCCATTAATTCCCCAGGATGAATCCACTGGTTTTCAAAAACCTCAGCAAGCTCTTTAAGGTTGGTTCCTTCTGCCAATTTTCGATTTGCCGGTGCAAGGTGATTTACAACATCTTTCCAATAATGAAAGTTTTTATTTATACCGTGACCGATAAAAATTTCAGGTTTGTCCATCCAGCGACCTGAAACGTGGCGGGTGTAAATGGAGCGGTAATCGAAATCGAGTTTTGAGTGGTTCGTGGTATTTAGTCCAAGGGTATAAAACGAAGACAATATAATTTCCGGGGCTTTCTCAAAAACAGGGTTTAAGTACTCAACAGCAACAGAATCATATTTTTCTGAAATGAATTTTTCGATTATTTCGTCAATTTCTATTTCAGGATTTTTGGTGGCCTCGTGAACAGCAAAAAGATTTATTTCTGATGGTTTTCTCAGGATTGAAGTTTTACCGTACCGATCGGTGCGAATCGAAAAGCCGATTACATTGGGTAATTCTTGATAATGTTTCCAACGATTTAAATGTGTTTCGGGGAAAATACTGGCAACAATTCCCTGACCGTTAAACTCGTGTGTACAATCGAATTCAATAATTACCGGAAACGGAATATCCTCAATCCACCACGAAATGGGATGGGTTATAAAAAAATCGTGTGGCGTTTCTTTTGCCATTACAACAATGTCTGGGCATTTTATTAATTTGAAACATTGCATTAAATTATTGAGTTCCGAGCGATTATACATAAAACTACGAATGTACAATTTCAGGTTTCGTTCGTTTACAATAACTGTTGCCACAGAATCGACAAGTGCAGCAAGTTTTTCCTGTGGGGTTTTAAGTATATCAGAATGTTGATTTTCAACCCGGGCCCCAGTTTCAATAAAAGTTAAAACAATTCCATTAACCTCAGGAATTTTATCGAGCATTTTACGGTAGTCAGCTTTAAACCATTCCCAAAATTTGGGATCGTCGAGATCAAGCAAACCACTTTCTTTTATTTTGAAACGGTCGGGGTAATAATCGAGATCGTAAAGTGCATGATCCCAAACTACCACTTCAGAGATTCCTGCTTTGTGAGCTTTTTGAGTGAGATTATTAACAATGTTACGGTTCCATTGGTGTTTTACATCTTTTAAATCGTGGCAAATTTCGTGTGAAAGTTGCAGGTGATTAACCTTGTAATTCTTGCTGGATGCAATGGTTTTTAACGCAGTTGGAGTGTGGTCGGTAAGAATATTCCAGCCCTGGATTTTTATTTTTTCTTCTAATCGATCTTGATTTACACAACTTAGGCTAAATAGTAAAACAACTACAACAATTAGCAGTGATGTATTTTTCATAAGTCGGGATTATTCATTAAAAATCTGAAAAAAACAGAATATTTTGTTTATTAATTATTTCCAAGTGGAATTGTGAACCCTATTAATGGAAAAGCAATAAAAGTTCCCATATCTGGAACAATAGGAATAGCAAACATAAAATCTAATGCAGCCTTTTTAATAATCCATCTTCCTCCCAAGCCAATTTCGCCAACTCCCTCTCCACCAACATTAATAAAGTAATTCTCGGTAAGGAAATAAAAGCGACTTGAAAGACGGAACATTCCACTAATATTAATTAACGGCGACTGCGCCCATTCTTCACCTGCAAAGCCGTAACCAAGACTTAAACTAACGTTATTATCACGTGTTCCAAAAGTTGTAAGTCCATATACAATTCCAAATGAGAGATCCGATTCACCTAAAACAGTTCCAATTATTGCTCCACCTCCAATGTTAAATTTATCTTTTTGAATGGGTATAGAAAATTTCGGAGTGATAAATACGGGTGTTGGTCCGCCACCAAATAAAAACAGAGGAACCACTACTCCGCCAATCGAAATATTATCAGTTATTCCGTATGCAAACTGGTTCCAGAACACATAAATATTTTGGTAATATCCCTCTCCTTTTTTTAAGCCATAACCATTCGGTGCCCAAAAATATCGCGTTGACTGGGGATTGTCAAACCAAAATTTTCCATCTTTTATTTGTTGAATGTTTACATCTTTCTGTAATCTTATATCACTTCTGGCGATGGTTATTTCTCCTAATTTTTCTGTTTTTAATACAATTTTCAACGCATCCTCACTAACTATTTGGCCAACGAATTCATTGCCATCGGTGGTTTCAATTTGAACGATAGAAGTGTCCTGACCAGTTTGTGCCTTAATTGACTGTGAAAATGAAATTAAAACGAAGAGTAGTAATATGACTTTTGATTTCATCTAATTAAAATTATAAGTTTTCAACGGTATTAGATGTAACTCCCTCATTTTAATTATCCTTGTTTGTGAAGCATTTCTGCATGGTCGTTTCATAATTCAAGTTTTAGAATTAAATTAATTATTTTATTGAAAATAAATAAGTTACTAAAACCTGTAACGATTTGGAGGAGGAAAAGTTCTTTTAACGTTTGCTTTTGAACTTTTTTAACGGGCGACCACCCTTTTTCCCTTTATTGAAATTTCCTTTTCGATTTTTGCTGTGCGGACTTGGTTTTTTCCAGTCGGGACCGTTTCCTAAATGTTTTGGCATGGGTATTTTAAAAACTTCGCGTTCAATCAGCTCTTGAATTTGATGAAATTTGTACATATCGTCTTCATTCACCAAAGTAAGTGCTACCCCAGTCGCATCAGCACGCGCAGTTCTTCCAACACGGTGTACATAATCCTCGGCATCTTGCGGAACATCGTAGTTAATCACCAGGTTTATGTCTTTAATGTCAATGCCACGGCTCATAACATCTGTAGCTACCAAAATCCGTATTCGTTTCGACCGAAAACCTTGCACCACTTCTTCCCGCTCCGATTGTTCAAGGTCGGAAGAGATAGGTTCAACTGCAAATTTTTGTTTTTTCAGGGTTCTTGCCAATTCGGTTACTGCTCTTTTAGTGGAACAAAAAATTAGAATGCTGTTGTATTCAGGATTTTCAGAAATTAAATGACTGATGAGCCCATTTTTTTGCTGGTTGTAAATAAGGTAAGCAGCTTGTAAAACTCCTTCAGCGGGTTTCGACATGGCAATATTTATTTCAGCCGGATTCACTAAAATCTTGGATGCCAATGATCGAATTTTTGGAGCCATTGTTGCGCTAAACATCAGCGTTTGACGTTCTTTCGGTAAATACGAAATAATTTTCATTAAATCGTCGTGAAAACCAATATCTAGCATTCTGTCCGCTTCATCTAAAATCAGAAATTTTATTGTATCGAATTTTACGTAACCCAGATTAAGATGCGAAATTAGTTTTCCGGGGGTGGCAACTACAATGTCGGCACCTTGCGTTAACGCACGTCTTTGTTGTCCCCAACCGTCGGCATCTCCTCCGCCATAAATTGCAATGGAGTGAATTCCCATTGTATAACCAATTCCTTGTACTTGTTGGTCGATTTGCATGGCCAATTCACGCGTTGGAACAATAATTAATGTTGTGGTTTTGCCTCCTGGCAAATCAATTAACATATCGAGTAAAGGAAGTAAAAATGCTGCTGTTTTGCCGGTACCAGTTTGTGCACAGGCAATTAAGTCTTCGCCGTTGAGAATTTTTGGAATCGCTTGTACCTGAATTGGTGTTGCGTTTTCGAATCCCATGTAATCTATGGCATCCAGTAAATCGTCGTGTATTCCGAGTTCGGAAAATTTCATTTATTGTTATTGTTGTGAATTGGCAAAAGTATTATTTTTGACTGATATATTTAAGAATAAGGGTATTAAAAATAATTCAATATTTCTTCTATCACCTCTAATCCAGCACGCTCTCCTTTTAATTGTCCAATCAATTCTCCATTGTTTTTGAAAAGTTCTATTTCAATTTCGGAATTGATACTTTCTTTAATGATACGATTCATCTCTCCGGTTACCGGAGCTTTTAAATTACCCAATTGTTTCTGGGTTGCTGTTACCTTTAAATGGTAACTTTTATTTTTTAATTCGAATTGAAGTTTTTTATTCGCAAAGGTTAAGTTGTCTATTTTCGAATTGTTGTAAGTGGCAAACAAATAAAATTTTCTCTCGAAGTAAAGAAAACAAATGTGCCCCATAAAGAAACTACCCAGCCAGGGAATTTTTGCCACAGAAAAAGTAAACGAGTTGCGCCCATCATTAAATGTGTTACAGTGCAGCCAAATCCACGATTCGGGGAACGAGGTTCCCCTGTCTTTCTCGATATATCCTGTTCCATCCGAGAAGTTAACCTGTTTGTTGTCGATTGTCAGATCTCCTTTCAAATCGTGTAAAACAGAACCAATTCCATGTTTGCATTCCATAAACGGAACAAAGGAATACCATCCCATAATACCCGGCGAAAAAAGTGTCGTGGGATATTCAGTTAAGTTGTTAAATTGAATTCTACCCTTTACCATAATTTCCTTCGACTGAATGTCCAACTCCATTCCTTTTTCAGTAAAAGTAGATTTGCCAACCTTGAGCCCACTCCGAAAAGTCGGAGAGGCAATTTATAAAATATTTTGTTGAAATG
>CAYZBC010000153.1:0-11943 GCA_964476535.1 uncultured Maribellus sp. | reverse complement strand
CTGGAATCGAAATATTACAGTTGGTGGAGATCGGCTTTAACGCTACATTTTTAAAGCGATTAATTGCAACAAACCTGCAATAAAAATCATAATCTTTTTTTGAAATTTGAGAATGATTTGTCCATTGTAAATTGCATAAAAGAGTTTGTAGTAATTTTGAAAGATTAAAGAAGTTTCTAAAAAAATATAATTCATGATTCTAAAAATAGGTTCCAAAATTGAAAAATATTTTTAATACTTTAGAAATCACTATCTTTATAAAAATTCTTTCGATGAAATTAATTGCATCCATAATCATTTTAGCCTTACTAACATGGTCATGTTCCATTGGATTTAACGAAAAGGATAGTGATTTACAAACGTCAAATTTAGAGTTCGGAGGCGATTTTTCCATCATGAAAAAGATGGAAGACGAAGGAGGTTTATATAAAATTGATGGAGTTGTAAAAGAAGGGCTAGAAATTTTTAAGGAAAATGGATACACATGGGCGCGGCTTCGCATTTTTCATACACCAAATAATGTTGGCCCGGTATGCAACGATTTAAACTACACCATTGAATCTGCTAAAAAAGCCAAAAAATTTGGATTTAAAATTCTATTGAATTTTCATTATTCCGATTCCTGGGCCGACCCGGGTCATCAAACCGTTCCTGCCGTCTGGAATAATTTATCTTTTGGTTTAATTCAGGACAGCATTTATAATTACACAAAAAATGTAATTGAAACGATGAACAAATCGGGAGTATTGCCAGACATGGTGCAGATTGGAAATGAAATAAACAACGGACTGGTTTGGCCACACGGCAAACTGTGGATTGAATCGGGTGTAACCCACTGGGACGAGTTAGCTAAAGTATTAAAAGCTGGTATCCGGGGTGTAAAAGAAGCCGATGTTCTTTCACAAATTTCGATAATGATTCACGCTGCAACAGGTGGAGATGTTAATGCGTCGTATAATTTTTACAAAAATATTTCCGACCGTGGAGTAGAGTTTGATATTATTGGATTAAGCTATTATCCTTGGTGGCATGGAACTTTTATTGAGTTAGAATCAAACATTTTATTTTTATCGACAAAATTTAAGCAAGATTTCTCGATAGTTGAAACGGCTTATTATTCGAACAACTGGTATCCCGAACCGGAACAATGGATTTTAAGCGCGCAACCCTATCCTCCTACCGAGCTGGGTCAATTCAAATTCTTATTTGAAATGGCACAAATCATGAAAAGACACCCACGAGTAAAAACCATTTTTTATTGGGAACCCGATGGATTAGACATTCCTAAATCGAAAGTAAATTATCTGGGTAGAAGTTTGTTCGATGAAGATGGTGATGCATTTTCCGGTATTTCTGCCTGGAAAAATATAAATTAAAAACCCATTTGCAACTACCTTGTTTTTTACCGGTTCTGAAAAAGGCAAGCTAAAATTCTATTTAAAAGTAAAATCGTTTTATCTTCGCATACAGTCTAAACCAATTAACATTTTATAATGAATTCAATTTCAAGAAGAAATTTCTTACGATCAGCTTCAGCGGTAACAGCTGGTGCAGTGATTATTCCAAATCTTTTAAGTTGTTCACCTTCTCAAAAAATTAACATTGCCATTATTGGTGTTGGTGGCCGGGGGAAAGCACAATGGAGTACTTGTACAGGAGAGAATGTTGTGGCCATGTGCGATGTTGACGACAACCGTGCAGCAGAAGGGTACAAAGCATATCCAAATGCAAAACGCTACAAAGATTACAGAAAAATGTTTGACGAAATGGGACAACAAATTGATGCGGTTATGATTTCAACACCTGATCACAATCATTTTGCTGCAACAATGGCTGCCATGCAATTGGGTAAACATGTTTATGTCGAAAAACCATTGGCACATAATGTTTGGCAATTGCGTACCTTGAAAAAAGCAGCCAGTTACTACAATGTAATAACTCAAATGGGAAATCAGGGCCATGCAACCGATGGCATTCGCCGTGTGAAAGAATGGGTAGATGCTGGAATTATTGGTGAAGTTAAAGAAGTAATTGCATGGTTTAACGGACCAGAATTTGGTCCCGACAAATACTTCGAAAAAACAGATCCATATCCACCGGTTGAACAAGCAATTCCTGATGGTTTAGATTGGGATTTATGGTTAGGGCCAGCAGCAAAACGTCCATTTAATTCCGCTTATGTTCCAAAAAGCTGGCGTGGTTTTTACGATTTCGGAAATGGTGAATTGGGTGATTGGGCATGCCATACCTTAGATGCGCCTTTCTGGTCGCTGGAACTGGGAATGCCAAATGCAACCGAAGCCCTTTACAACTCTGGAGCACCAGCAGGATTTTTGCCTGACCAGTCGATTATTAAATTTGAATTTCCAAAGCGTGGAAATAAAGCTGCTGCAACATTACTATGGCACGAAGGGGGATTGAAACCTGAGAATCGCCCGGAATGGAAATTGGATGAATTACCCAATTCGGGAATGATAATGGTTGGGGAAAAACAAAACATTATTACTGGTGGCCGGCCAAACGATGCACAATTAATGATGCCTGATGAAGAATGGAAAGATTGGGTAGCCAACGAGATGCCGGCTCCTAGCATCCCAAGAATTGAAGGTGGCCCTCAAAAAGAATACCTTGATGCAATAAAAGGCGATGGACCTCTGCCGGGATCTAACTTCAACTATTCTACTGAATTAACAGAAATGGCTGCTATTGGAGTTTTGGCACAGCGTTTTAATACTCGCATTGAATACGATGCTAAAAACATGAAAGTAACCAACCACGAAGGAATGGAAAAATACATTAAAGAACCCGTTCGCAAAGGGTGGGAATATGGAGAAGAAATTTGGTAAAACTTTAACTTTATGTTTTAAAGGATGGCATCCCTCTATTATCAACAAATAGGGATCCCATCCTTTTTTTTGAAATTTATTCAATTCCTGTCCGGATGAATTCCCCATTCAAATCGGCGCGACGCATCAAAATCGGGATTGCGAACAGGAAATTCAGCTTTTACATCTTTTTGCCACAGTTTCAATAATTGTAATAATTCATCTGTTTTTCCCGGGTATAACTCCGACAAGTCCATTGCCTCGCTAATATCCGCCTCTAAATTATACAAATTCATTTCTCCTGTCACAAAATTCTCCACCAATTTCCAATTGCCTTTTCGAATCGCTCCCATAGGCTGGGCGTGGTGATAAACAGGATAATGCCAATAAATATCACGTTCCGAATCATACTTATTTTCAAGCAATTCTGGCAAGATTGATTTACCATCTAAAATCTGACGAGGTGGTTCTACTCCTGCCAATTCCAAAAGTGTAGGATAAAAATCAACGCTGGTTATTAAGGCTTCCGAAACAGTTCCGGTTTTAATTTTACCGGGCCATTTTACAATCAAAGGTTCGCGAATTCCTCCTTCATAAACAGTTCCCTTTTCTGCCCGAAGCGGAGCATTCGACGAAGCAATATATTTTAACGGGCTGTTTTTATAAACCGATAAACTTCGATTGTCCAACAGAGGAATCTTATCAAATCGCCCAATTAAACCACCGTTATCAGAATAAAAAATAACAATTGTATTTTCATCCAAACCTAACTCATCAAGTTTTTTAACTATTCTTCCCACACTTTTATCTACATGTTCAATCATTGCCGCATAAACTGCATTCCCGGGATATTCATCTTTTCGCTCTTTTTTCAAGTATTTATCAATTAAATATTTATCGCCATCCAACTGAACGTGAACATCGTAATGAGCCAGAAACAGAAAAAATGGATCATTCTGATTTTCCTCCATAAAATCAACACTCATATCTGTAAGAATTTCACTTAGTCTCCCTTCGTATTCTTTTTCAGGTATCGGTTTAAATTTTGAATTATAAAAACCACCACCACTGTACACGTGTACTTTATCGTACCCTTGTCCTTCAGGAACTGTTTCAAGAGAATAACCCAAATGCCATTTCCCAAAATAGCCACTTTTATAACCAACCTTTTTTAATGTCTCCGCTATCGTTTCAATTTCACCCGGTAGATACTGCGTTCGGTTTTTAGGAACAATTACCTCTTCGAAAGGTCGCCAGTGCCCGGGAATAAAATCAATTACCCCAACTCTTGCCGGATATTGCCCGCTTTGAATACTCGCCCGGGTTGGTGAACAAACCGGACATGCTGCATAAGCATTTGTAAAACGCATTCCGGAACCAGCCAATTTATCCAGGTTCGGTGCTTCGTTAAAAGTATTTCCATAACAAGGCAAATCTGCCCAACCTAAATCATCAGCCAGAATAAAAACGATGTTTGGTTTGCTCCCTTCAACAGATGGATTTAATTCAGCGAAACAAAAGTTAAATCCAAGAATAAGTGAAAACAATAGAAATGTAAAATATTTTAATTTAGGCATATACATGATATTTTGAATTAAACAAAAGCTTTTTTATTATACATCAATCTACGTTATGATGATTCAAGACTATTTTATTCCCAATATTTTTCGGCGCTCTTTTTTAGTCATTTCCAAGCCACGCACCGAATTAGGGTGAACAACGACATACTCCTTTGCAACATTCACGATCTCCGTTTCATTTTCCCCTACCAAAAACTGTGGAATAATAAAACGCAAATCAGATGAACTCAAACTATTCTGATAAATAAGAATGTTTAATTCGCTTGCTGAAGGAGCAATTTCACCCAAAACCTGACCAGCATAAATTTTATGATTCAGCTTTAATGTTTTACTTTTGTCAATCACATTTCGATAACAAATTAAAGTTCCGTCGGCTTGCAAAAGTGTAATTGAATTGTTCCAAGTATTGTACCAATTCTGCGATTCACCACTTTTTGTTTTTCCGCTTATCTCCACAATTGTGCCCTGCCGGCTTGCATATATTTTATCTCCAGGTTTTGCATGAAATCCAATAGCTACCCACGATTTTAATTCATCTGTCCCCCAAAAACTTGCGATACTTCTCACCTCTTTCGCCTTTACTTTTGTACCAACTTCAAAAGGAATTAAATAGGGAAAATCAAGATCGACTATTGAAGACGGATCGGAGCGATACGTTTTCACCTGATAATTAAAACGAGGAACATCGGCATCTAAATCGCGCTCTAAGGTAAACAGACTGTTAAAACCAGGATCTAACTTCTTCACATAAGGAAGCATTTCGTTGAAAGTAGTATTTTCTAAATCGGCAAAATCGAGATTTAAAAAAATGGGCGTTTTTGAGTTGTTGTGCGCACTAAATACACAGTCGCCAATACTATTATAATCCGCCTGAACTTCAACAGACTGAGCATTTATTCCTTCAACAAAAAAAAGAGAAATAATTATTGCTAAAAATTTATACATGCTTTCGATTTTATTTTCAAACGATTTTTCACTATTATTTATCCTCAAAAATAAGAATAAAGTTACGTGTATCCCTCAATTTTTAGTTTATTTGAAATATGTATTCGAAAGTGGAGAAGAAAAAACTCACAGTTGATTTTTGGGAACTTTTTAAAAGGCGATGCGCCGTTCACCCCAATTTGCAATTGAAAAAGAAAAAGTTTATTCTACACCGTACAAAAATAAAAGGTGTTGCGCTTCGGTTTGATGTTGGCAGAAACGATGCTAAAGTAATTCTTGAATTGTACAACCGAAGCGAAAAACTGCGGTTAAAAGCTTTTGAAATTTTGGAACGTTACAAAATGGTAATTGAAGAGGGTTTTGAAAACAGTTTAATCTGGGAATTCTATTTCCAGCGCCCGGAGAGTGGACAAGAAGTATGTCGGATTTATACCACTCTCGAAAATGTAGATTTACATCGCCAAAATCAATGGCCCGATATTTACAACTTCTTTATTGAGAATATGTTGAAGTTGGAAGAGAATTTTTTGTTGGTGCGTGATATTTTAGAGTGGGAATTGAAAGGCTGAACGATAATTACTCAACACCGCACTTAGCGATTTGGAACCACTTAACATAAGACACTCAGGGTGCGGCGATTTCCGAATCGCCGACATAAAGAATGCGAATCGGAATTCGCATCACCCTTGAATTTTAAAACTGGAAATAAATAAAAGGCTGCATTTCGGAAGAAACAGATTGATAAACAAAAATTACAACTACTGCGGCAATAACAGCTTTTAACCAAAGCGGAGTTGCAATAAACCAGTTTTCAATTTTCTTTTTCCAGCTCTCGCTTAGCCAGTGTATAAAAAAGCCAAACAACATCACAAGAAACACCCATTTGTATGCAAGCAGTATTTCGGGAATAATAGCAAGATTAAAATCGGAGCTAATTTGAAGCATCATGCCTTTAACCACTTCCATCGATTCGGAGCGGAAAAAAATCCGTGTAAATGTGATAAAACAAAAAGTAATTGCAATTTTCCAGATGTTAATCGCCCAATTGTTTTTTGCTTCCCAGGGACTAATTTTTCGCCAGAATTTATAGACAACCAATCCGATTCCATTTAGTCCACCCCAAATAATAAATTGCCACGATGCCCCGTGCCACAAACCCCCCAAAAGCATGGTAAGCATTAAGTTTATATTGGTGTCGACACTTCGTTTTACACCGGGAAAAATACGCACCAAAACAGCAAGTACAATTACTACTCCCGCAAAAATTGGAACCAAAATTAATTTGCCAGCCAATAAAACGATTATCGCCAAAATAACTCCCAAACTTATGTAACTAAATACGGATCCGTTACGGTTTCCTCCTATTGGAATATAGAGATAATCTTTCAACCACGACGAAAGCGACATGTGCCAGCGCTTCCAGAAGTCGCCAACATTTTTGGCTTTGTAAGGCGCATTAAAGTTTTGAGGCAAGCGAAAACCCATCAACAATGCAACCCCAATTGCAATGTCGGTATAACCCGAAAAATCGACATAAACTTGTAAAGAGTAGCCAAACAGAGCCATTAA
This sequence comes from uncultured Maribellus sp., assembly GCA_964476535.1. Taxonomy (GTDB): domain Bacteria; phylum Bacteroidota; class Bacteroidia; order Bacteroidales; family Prolixibacteraceae; genus Draconibacterium. The sequence continues at coordinate 5,024 of CAYZBC010000153.1, read as the reverse complement.
ATTTTCGAATCCTGAATAAGTAATTGGATCGGAAAAAACACGATCGACAAAATTTACTGCAATGTAATCGCCAATAAAAATCTTTTTAATCAAACCTTTCAGAATCATAAAAATGGCCCAGCCAAATTCAACTGTAGACACCCGGTAATCTTCGTAAATCTGCTTTACAAAACCAGATGCACGAACAATTGGGCCGGCAACCAACTGCGGAAAAAACGACACATAAAACCCAAAATCGATGAGGTTTTTCACCGGTTTCGTTTCACCACGGTACACATCAATCGAGTAACTTATGGTTTGAAAAGTAAAAAACGAAATACCCACCGGCAGCAAAATCTGATTTACGTTAAAATGTGTCCCGGCTGATTCGTTAGCCAAAATTGCCAAATGATTTACCAGCTCTAAATCAGCATCAAAAAGTACATTCAAACTATCAATAAAAAAATAGGAATATTTAAAATAAGCAAGTACAGTTAGGTTTACAACCACACTCAATGCAACCAAAATTTTTCTTACATTTTCATTTTTTGAGTTATAAATTCCTTTCCCAATAAAAAAATCAGTGAGTGTGCTAAAGAGTAAAATAAAAAAGAAGAATCCGCTGGATTTGTAGTAAAAAAACAAACTCGCAATAAATAAATATCCTGCTCGTACACTACGATTTTTACGTTTATAAACCAATGAATACCCCAATAAAACCACTGCAAAAAATGCCCAGAAAAAAAAACGGGTAAAAATAAGCGGAGCAGTTTTGTCGTAAACAAAAATGTTTCGAAGAATTTCAGCAATATTTATTTGTTGAAAAATATCCAAGGCTATTTCGTTAATTTGGTTAGTGCAATAGTTGAATTGTCATTTCGAATCTGGGGTAAGAAGTTGAGCTCCGTTAAATTCAAGAGATTTCTCCTCGCCAACTCGTCGAAATGACAGCTCGAATCGGCAAATTTCTCAGTTGTTCCTCCTTCGAAATGACAGTTTGAAGTTAAATGATTTTTAGCTTGAATATAATTTTCAAAATTTTTCATCAAAGCATTAAAAAACAGATCTCCCAAAGTCAGATAACCTTCGCGGGTAAAATGGATCTTATCGTGCTGTGCCAGATTATTTTTCTCCCATAAAACAATTGAGTTCAATCCTCCCATAACCGAATACATATCCCAAACACCTGTGTCGTACTTCTCAGCCATTTTAAACATACTTTGGCGAACTTTCTCCCCATTTGGGTTCACGTATCTGCGATACAAATAACTGTCGTTGTTTGTGGTAAAAACAATTGCAGTTTCAGGCGCAGCTTTTCGAATTTTTTCAATCAGTTCCCCATAATTTTCTTCAAATTTATTTTGAGAGAAACGCCGTCCGTACGCATCGTTAATTCCCAAACCAAGAATCACCAAATCGGGATTTAATTCAGCCAACTGTTTTTCAAAAAGCTGACAACGTAAAAATGCAGGAACGTGCGCTCCGTTTACTCCAATGCTGTGATATATAAATCCATTTGGTGCAACTTCGGTTGTAATTCCGTGCAGGGTAAAACTCCCACCTGCATCCGATTCTTTTTGAATGGTAATGGTTAAACTATCAACGTGAGAATTCAATTCTATTTCAAAATAATCAACCGTTTTTATCGATTTTTTCAGTAAAGCTGAATCAACTGAAACCATAAAATCAGCCCCGCTGTTTTCATAAAAAACACGTAATTTATTAAAACTGTAATCCAACTCATTCTCTTCTTCCAACAAAATTGTAAGTTCAGCTTTTGCCGCCGATGTGGTAGCAGAAATTCCGCCAACTCCCAAATTACTTGTTTTTCGTTTTTCGATATTTCGACAACTTTGCCAATTTCCGGTATAACGAATGTAATACCCAAACGGTGAGTTAGTTCGCGAAATTCGATACGGAAACATGTAACCCCACCCCGCGTTCATATCACCATTCGTTTGTTGTAAGCGTGAGCGAATTTGCCCAGAGAAAGTTCCTGCCTGAATATGTGAACCACCAATTTGAATCACATTTATTTGACCTTCACCGGTTCTCGTCAGTTTTTCCAATTTATCGTAAAATCGGGATGAATATTTATCGGTTCCAAAATTATGCATTTCATTTAAATCGTACCGAATAAAATTGTGTTGATTTACGCGATATAAATATGATTCATCCTGGGCATTTACAGAATTACTAAAAACGAATACGATTAGTAGGATATACAATAAGCTGTGAGCTGTGGGCTTTGAGCTGTGGGCTTTGAGCTTTGAACTTTGAACTGATTCCCTCATTCCTTCCATCCTTTCGTCTCCTCCAAATAATTATTGTACTCCAAAATAAGTGCATTGTAAAACATACTGGCTACCAATCGCGCTCCCCGTGCCGAAAAATGAGTATAATCCGGGCGTGCTAGCTCGGGTTCCGCATTCACCCAACTTGGCATACTATTGTGTCCGCCCATTGCATGATACATATCCCAATAACCGCTTCCGGTAGACAGTGCAGCTTGTCGCAAAACTTCAACAACCGCGGGAAGAAAATCGTAAGTCACAAATTTATCTTTCTTTTTCATCGACATGTCGCTGGGGCCAATTACCAAAACAGCCGCCTCGGGACACAATTGTTTAATACGTTTTATCTGACTGGTAAACCAACGTCCGTAACGGTCGATTGCTTTTTGGTCTTTTATATACGGCATTACATTTCCACCAAACTGAAGAATAAAAAGATTAGGCTTTAAATCGTCGTACATTTTTTTGCTGTGCGCAAAATCGGCTTTGGTAAAAATGGTGCCCGAACTTCCACGAAGCGCAACATTATCAACAGTGATCCCGTGAGTATCACCCAACTCAATTCCATAAATATCGGGACTGTCCCAACCCGCAAATTTCAAAGAAATCCGATCAGTAGAATCGGGCAGGTTGCAGGAAATAACACCATAATCTAAATCTTGTTGAAGTGTATCCGTTAAAACAGTGTCCCCTTTCACAATCAAATGAAACTCAACCGGACGTTTGGAATTTCCATAAAACAGTCGCATCTGATTGTACTCTTTTACACGATTGTACGCAATATTTGATTTCGCAATACTCAACTCGCTTTCATACAAAACTGAATCCTGAAAAGGGATAGAATCGCTTGCCGGCGGAGCAAATCGCGAAAATGCACCCATTATACCGTAACGACTGTGTTCAACCAGCGAATCAACTTTCCCGTAAATGGGGTATCTTTTCCAGTTTTCCGAATTAGTTTGAATGGCGCTAAAAACATAATCGTAAGGCTGAACTGCTGGTCGCAATCCTGGGCCTGTTCCACCAAATTTCACTTGTAATTTATTACGAATGTAGCTGGTAATTCGGTCGCCTTCAATTTGACTATCGCCGTAATGCATTACCCGTGCTGTGGAATCGGATTTTATTTTATGAAAGAATCGGGCAAGATTTTGGCGCCCTTCGTCTGTAAATTCAATTTTATGAATGGATTGTAACAATGAATCGTGACTGGCTTTTCTAATTTTTTCTTCAATCGGCTTTAAATTAAAAGTATCAATCTCCATTTCTTCCAACAAATCGATATCAAATTGACTTTCAATAAGTTTAGAGACATCAACAATATCCTCTTTTTCAGGAACGAACATTTCACTAAAAGTTGGCATGTGAAAGGTGAATTCGCCTGCTTTAATTCCTTCCGATGGAGTCACAAGGATACTTCCTCCCAAAAGTGCAAAAACAGCGAACATAAATAATAATGTTTTTCCAGGCTTCATCATTTCAAATAAACAATTAGTTTCTGACCAATTTGTATTTTTCTTGCATCGTCAATGTTATTCCATTCCAATATTTCGTCTGGTGTAACACCGGCATAATTTTTTGCAATCAAAAATGGCGACTCTCCATTTTTCACAATGTGCTCTATTTTTTTTGCTGAGTTCAAATCATCGAAAACCTTTAGCTTCGAACTTTTTTGAATTTTATCAAGCATCGTGTCCGGTCCTTTATTCTTCTTTTTTGGAGTTGCCAAACTCAGGTAATGATCCGTTTTATCATCGTCCACAAAAATGTTAAGTTTTTGCCCGGCTTGAATTTTTCGCTCGTTATAAATGTTGTTCCAATATTTCAAATCGGCAACCCGAACATCGAAGTCTTCGGCAATAATCCCCAAAACATCACCCGTTTTTAACCGATACTGAATTTTTGTTTTCCCCTCAATTTCCAAATTTTTAACCAGTTCACCAACATACTGGCGGTTAGGTGAAGGCGGGTATTCAATTTTTTGCGCAACTAAATGGAAAAGCGTTGAATCGGATGTATTATAAATGGAATCTTGCCACAGCACAAAATCGTCCCACTTGCCATTTGGAAGAATTAATTTAGTTGGCTTTACATTTCCGGGAACTATCGAAAACCTAAATTGTGGATTCAAAAAATGCAGCTCATTTGTGGAAATTCCCAGAACTTCAGAAACTTGCTGAAAATGCAATTGCCGGGTAATAGATACCGTATCAAATGTAACTTTCTCCGCAAAAGGCTCAACACTAATTTTAAATTTATTGGCATTTAAAAAGATTGCCATGGCTTGAAAAGAAGCAATAAATTCATTCACAGAACCTGGGAGCAAATCAAAAACGTCGGACTCCGGCGGTTGATTTTTTGACATCTGTATGGCATTTCTCACTTTCACATTACCCACTAAATAAGCCGCAATTGCAAGTTCCGGCATATTGAATTGCATAAAATTTTGTTTCAATTCAAGGGCTGCAACACGCATAGATACCGAGATATTAAAACGTTCGTCAACCAATTTATTAATTGTTGCGCCATTTAACACCGCCTGAAAATGGGTCAATTGCCAAAGGCCTGCTTTTCCATTAGAATTTGTGGCTGTTGGATTCATGGCAGAAAGTGCAGGCGCCAAATATTTTAATTGAACAGGCAAACCATTTGATTTTAAAACGGCTTCAATTTCATTTTCATAAAAAGAGAAATAGCGAATAAGATGCTGTTTCTCATTTATTTCCAAACCTTCCAAAAAAAGATAAAACT
>CAYZBC010000152.1:0-11948 GCA_964476535.1 uncultured Maribellus sp. | reverse complement strand
CGAGAATAAAACTAAAAAGACTTTATCCGTCAATTAACGATTAACTTAACACTAGAATTAACTGTCAGATTGAATTTGATGAATGAACACCAGCTTACAATGTATAAAAAAGCCGGTTCAGTATTGAAATTATGGGTTGTAGCCCCTGCCTATGTTGGCAGGCAGGCACTTCAACTTTCTTGGGACTTGACAGAAATAAAGCCCGTAGTAGGCTACTATCCTTATACTGAACATTAATAAGCATTAGAATAATGCCATTTATCGCAATTATTAAAAGCTAAAATGTCCTTAAAATTCACGGACATTTTAGCTATAATTTAATTGATTAGTTCATAAACATTTCAATATCGTCTTCAACTTCACCAATACCTGCAATGCCAAAATTGTCAACTAAAACTTTAGCAACATTTGGCGATAAGAAGGCTGGCAATGTTGGACCCAGGTGAATATCTTTAACACCTAAATAAAGTAATGCCAATAATACGATTACTGCTTTTTGCTCATACCACGCAATGTTGTATGCAATAGGTAACTCATTTATATTTTCTAATCCAAATACCTCTTTCAATTTAAGCGCAATAACTACCAACGAATAGGAATCGTTACACTGTCCTGCATCTAACACCCGTGGAATTCCACCAATATCACCAAGCTGCAATTTGTTATAACGGAATTTAGCGCAACCGGCAGTAAGAATAATGGTATCCTTGGGTAATTTTTCAGCAAATTCGGTATAATAACTTCTGGATTTTTGACGACCATCACAACCAGCCATCACAAAGAATTTTTTAATTGCTCCACTTTTAACAGCATCAACAACTTTATCAGCCAGCTGAATAACCTGATTGTGAGCAAAACCTCCGACAATTTCTCCTTTTTCTATTTCAATCGGAGCGTCACACGATTTTGCTAATTCGATAATTTCAGAGAAATCTTTACGCCCGCCATCATTTCTTTCCGGAATATGTTTTGAACCCGGATATCCTGATGCGCCTGTGGTAAATACTTTATCGGCATATTTAGCATCTTTTTTAGGTGGTACAATGCAGTTTGTTGTGAAAAGAATAGGACCGTTAAAACTTTCGAATTCTTCTTTTTGCTGCCACCAGGCATTTCCGTAGTTACCAATAAAGTGTGAGTACTTTTTAAAAGCAGGATAATAATTGGCAGGTAACATCTCACCATGTGTATAAACATCAATACCTGTACCTTCGGTTTGAATCAATAAATCTTCCATATCTCTCAGGTCGTGACCGCTGATTAAGATACCCGGTTTATCGCTCACGCCAATATTAATCTTGGTGATTTCAGGATTGCCATAAGTGGTGGTATTTGCTTTATCCAAAAGAGCCATGCCATCAACACCATATTTGCCGGTTTCAAGAACTAAAGCAACCAATTCATCAACACTTAAATTATCGTTGGTTGTATCAGCCAATGCTTTTTGCATAAAAACATAGAGTGAATTATCTTCGTATTTCAGATTATATGCATGTTCAGTATAAGCAGCTAATCCTTTTAATCCATAAATAACTAATTCGCGTAAGCTTCTTGCATCTTCATTTTCGGTAGCTAAAACTCCTACTGAACCATTTTTAGCTTCAAATTCTTCCACTGTATTTCCTGTCCAAATAGCTGAATCATGAATATCTTCAGGAATTGAGCCACCCGCTTTGAGGTATGCAGCCTTAAGTTCTTCACGAACTTTTAAACCTTCCCTGATGATTTCAATAAACCGGTCGTTGTCGAAATTGGCATTTGTAATGGTCATAAACAAACCATCAAAAACCAGTTTATTGGCTTTCTCATTTTCAATTCCAAATTCGCGGGCTTTTGTAGCGTAAATCGAAATTCCTTTTAAAACAAAGATCAAAAGATCCTGCATATTCGAAAGGTCTTCCTTTTTACCGCAGACTCCGGCAACAGTACAGCCGGTTCCTTTTGCAGTTTCCTGACATTGATAACAAAACATACTCATAATTATATCTTTTTTTTAATATTGATTTTTTAAGCGTTAAATCCGGACTCTGAATTTTTCTCTCCAAATTTTTCGTTGATAACAGCCATGATTTCTTTTTTGTTGCGACCGTCTTTCTCTAGCTTTTTTATAAGCATATAAACTTTAAAAAGTGATGACTGTGCCATTTCTGAAGAGAAATGACCAATACCCTGATTCCAGATAAATAATGAAAACAACTCATCGAATTCGGCAACGGTAACTCCCAGATAATACGCTTTAATAAGCTCACGGGTAGCTTGTTTAATCCGTCCTGACCCTACAGCATTCGACAATGACAATAAAAATTTCGTTTTTAGCTCGATGGCAGGATTTTCTTTGTTCCAGATATTATCCCAAAAATTAACCGTCAAATTGGCAATTTCTTTATCGATATCGGCATAACGAGGCATAACAATTGGTTTTAATGGCAGCTCAATATCTTCGGCTTCTTTTATCTCGGTACGATTAAAATAGGCCTTATAACTTCCATCATCCATTTTTTCGGTATGATGGTCAAAACCAATATTCTTCATTGTCGAGTACAAAGGGATGGGCTCAAAATTCTGAATAATCGTTAAACCTTCACCAACTATAACATTTTTGGCTTTTTTCAATATAGCTAACAAAAAGTTTCCTTTTAACGGCCTTACATCAAACTCAATAAATGAATGCTTGTTTTCTAACCAACTCGTTTCCATAGTATATATGCTATTTGTTTATACTGACAAAACTATTGAGATAGTCTGCCACAAAATGTAACTTCGGTTACATTTTGTGTTATTTCTCTATCTTTGAAATAAAAATGTTTACTGAAATTGCGAGAACACCGGTTTTTAAAGGCTTTAAAACTTCCGAAATAATCCAAATTTTAAACACAATCCATCATCAAATACATTCGTACCAAACTGAAGATACTATAGCATATTGTGGAGACAAATGTGAGAAACTGTATCTTCTACTTGAGGGAAGCGTAAGAGGGGAAATGATAAATTACATCGGAAAAAATATTGTTGTCAGCGAAATTCATGCTCCCGACACTTTTGCTGAAGATTTTTTATTTGCCGACAAAAACAAACTACTTGTAAGTGTTATAGCCAATACAAAGACTAAAATTCTTGTAATTTACAAAGCCGATTTACTTAAACTATTACATAGTAACCAAAAATTCCTGGAGAATTATTTAAAAATTACTTCAAACAGATTTGTTGTTGTTACCGAGAAAATAAAATTTTTAATGATTAAAACGGTTAAAGAAAAACTGGCAAATTATATACTCGATTTAGAAAAAGAAAATATAGGAAAAACAAGTTTCAGACTTGGAAAAACCCATGAAGAATTGGCCGCATTATTTGGTATCAGAAGACCCGTTCTTACAAGAAATTTACTGCAATTGAAAAACGATTCTATTATTGAAATAAAGAATAAAGAGATTAAAATCATCGATAAAGAAAAACTGATACAGTTCTTAGAATAAAAGGCAAGAACAATGTGTAAATTAGCGGTCTCGGTGGTATGCTAAAAGCGGTTTTCCGCTCATTATATATTCCGTATGCGGACAGATACTCACATACAATCCGCTACAAAACTTACACTAACTTGCAGACTACGCAACAACTACAAAAATGAAAGAAATATTAACTATAAAACACTGAGAATCAATAATGAGAATTTCACAGTTTTAGGTTATTGCGTGGACTCCAGTTGTGTAGCATATTGAGAAACCACCATATCGCATTGATTGAATAATAGGTATAACTCAAACTTCTGTATCATGAATAGTTATTTCAAAAAGGATAACTCCTTTATACATTCCCTTTAGAACAAGGTGAATTTCTTTTCCAAGTTCTGTTAAACTATATTCAATTCTTGGCGGAACTTCATAAAAAAACAGTTCGATTGACTAATCCATCCGCTTGTAATTCTTTCAATTGTTTAGTCAGCATACCTTCGCTAATATCAGTTAGAATTTAACCAATTCACTATATCTCTTATTTCCTTGAAAAAGGTCTAAAATGATAATTCCTTTTCGTTTTCCTTTAACCATTTATAAACCGTATCAATCGGACCATAACTTTTTTTCATTTTTTTTCTTCCCTAAAAGTATTGATAATACTAAAAACAGTATAAAATGTTCGTATGCTAACCTTTTGTAAGTTGTTGATAAGCAATTTATTTATTCTGATATTTGCACAAAAACAGGTAAAATTAAAGTACAAAAGATGGGAAATAATAATTCTACATTTAAGGCATTCCGTGTTGAAGAGAAAAGCGGTAGCTATATTGGTTCAGTTAAGGAAACGGGATTTAGCCCTTTAAATAAGAACGAAATACTGGTTAAAGTGCACTACAGTTCATTGAATTATAAAGATGTATTGTCGGCTTCGGGTAATAAGGGCGTTACCCGATACTATCCTCACACCCCGGGTATTGATGCTGTAGGAACAATTGAAAAATTGAATAGTGATACATTTAGAGTTGGAGAAAAAGTAATTGTTACCAGCTTTGATTTAGGAATGAATACTGACGGTGGATTTGCTGAATATATTCAAGTTCCATCTGAATGGGCAGTAAAATTGCCTGAAAAATTGACAATGAAAGAAGCAATGATATACGGAACTGCCGGATTAACAGCAGGCATGTCAGTTTTAAGGCTTATTGAATTGATTAAACCTGAAGATGGCAAAATCGTGGTTTCCGGAGCTACTGGTGGAGTTGGTACATTAAGTGTTTCTATTTTGAGTAAATTGGGATATTCAGTTGTTGCTATAACAGGAAAGGAAGCAGAGCGGGACTATTTACTTAACCTTGGTGCAAAGGAAATATTATTGCGCAGTGAGGTTGAAAATTTTGATAAAAAGCCATTGTTAAAACCCTTGTTTGCTGGAGCCATAGATACTGTTGGAGGACTAATTCTTGAAAACATAATTAAATCAACTGATTCAATAGGCGTGGTAACTTGTTGTGGAAATATTGCATCACCAAAACTAGACTTAACAGTTTTTCCTTTTATTCTGAGAGGTGTTACACTTATTGGAATTGATTCTCAAAACTATCCAATGAGATATAGAACAAAAGTATGGGATATGTTGGCTGACAAATGGAAACCAAAACAATTAGAAGATACGTGCTGCGAAATTAAACTTGAAGAAATACAGCCTAAAATTGAACTAATGCTTCAAGGAAAGTTAAAAGGACGGACTGTTTTGAAACTAATTAAATAAATATGCAATACACACGGCAGAAAACAATGATTATAGAATCATGGTAAGTTACTTACGTTGCAATTGAAAATATAAAATTAAAAACGGATGAAACGAGCATGAATTTTAACTTGTTAAATTCATAAAAGGACATGTTTAAATTCATCGCGAGTTACATAGGTTACAGATAATTACAGACAATTTAAACTTATGAAAGAGGCAGTACATTTCAAATACTATGGATTAATTGCCGCATGTGGTATGAATTGCGGAATTTGTATTGGCCACCTTCGAGACAAAAGACCATGCGGAGGTTGTTTTAAAAGTGATTGTGAGAACAAGCCGAAACAATGCAGAAACTGTAGCATTGTCAATTGTGAATCATTAGCCAAAACCGAATCAGGATTTTGTTTTGATTGTGAAACATATCCATGTGCCAGATTAAAAAGACTTGACAAGCGATATCGTACGAATTATGGAATGAGCATGATCGAAAATCTCGATTATATTCAAAAGCATGGTCTTGAAAAATTTCTTGAGAATGAGGAGATTAGATGGGCATGCAAGGAGTGTGGTTTTGGAATAAGCGTACACAGAGATTTTTGTTTAAATTGCAAGATTAAAATTAATAAAAATGCACGCTAATGCGCGTTATAAAATTTTGGGATTTATGTTGTTGTTCAAACTTTATGCCGAGTATTAAGTTTTGCATAAAAAAACCGGAAAATAATCCGGCATCCAACTATTTCATACAACCAACCTTAGTGCTTCATGCAAAATAACACACTGCTAATAAAACAAATAGATGATAATAGATGGTCATGCTCATGCTTGCGGAGAATTTCTAAAATCTGAAAGTATTATTGATAAATTAGACAAAGCTGGCGTTGATAAAGTGATTCTTGTACCCGGAGAATTGGAGAGTACTAAAAATTATGCTCTCCCCGACTTCGCAAACTTTTTTCCAACCAAAAATGTCGTTAAGCTTACAAATTTGCTTACTAAATTTGTAATGAAAATAACAAGCACGGTTAGGCAGATTCCAGAAGGAAATGAGTATGTATATAATTTAACAAAAGAATCCGAAGACAGAATAATTCAATTTATTTGGATTACACAACAAATTGAAAAACCCGATAAATATTTAAGCGAAAAATTACTGGATTGGAATTTTAAAGGTATAAAGCTTCACCAATGTTGGGAAAGTTACGCTATTAATTCCGACTTTTTCAAAATTGTTGCTAAATGGACCGAAAAAAATAATTTGCCATTGTTTATTCATTTATATTCTGACAGGGATGTAAAACAACTAATTGATTATAAAAAGAAACATCCAAATTTAAAACTGATTGTGGCGCATTTGTTTGGACTAGAAATATTCATAAAACAGAACTATAAAGATGAGAATTTGTATTTCGACACATCTACATTACAGCTTACATCAACAAAAAGACTTATTAGTGCAATCAAATTTGCTGGAGCTGAAAGGATAATGCTGGGCTCAGACACTCCTTATGGTAAAGGGAATCTTGAAAAAAACATCAATAGAATAAATAATTTAAATATTTCGACATCTGAAAAGAACTTAATCTTAGGAGAAAATATGAAGAAATTATTGAAACTATAAATTCACGAATGCACAACACATGGCATAGTGCACATAAAAACCGAGCAAAGTCAAAAATCAAACATACAACACTTAAAATTAAAACTAATTTTTAATGAAATATATTGGGATTGATATTGGAGGCACCTGGATTAAAGGGACCGTTGTGGATGAAACATCTTTTTTTCGAGGGAAATTGGATAACTCAAATAACTTTGAAATAAAGAAAATAAAAAGCTCTTTACATGAAAATGCAACGCCAAATGAATTAATAGAAACATTAAAAGAAATAATTTCATACTTTAATGCTAACAACGAAAAAATTGGAGGAATCGGTATTTCTACCGGCGGCATTGTTAATTACCATGGGACAAAAGTGTTAAAAGCAGCTAAACATTTAAATGTATTAAAAACTGGTATTTGGAAAACTGAATTAGAAAAACAATTACAATGTAGTGCAATTTTGATTAATGATGCAGATGCTGCTACAATTGGAATTGCAGAACTTGGGCTTCTTAAAGGAAATAAATCCATAGGCATTATGCCCATTGGTACAGGACTTGGTTTTACCGTTTGGCGCAACGGGCGAAGATGGAGGCCTGGGAAAATGCTCAATCTACTGGGAAGTATCAGAACTCCTTCAGGATTCTATGACGGTATTGCAAGTGCATCAATATTGGCATCCGAAGATTCTGGAAATAACTTAATTGAGGTATTAACCAATGATACTCACAAAAAAAACAGAGAACAATACCTTATTAACCTTGTAGATATTATTAATACTGCAGCAATTATTTATAATCTGGATGAGGTAATGATTTGCGGTGGTTTAGCTGATGCCGCTACTGAATGTAATTATCCTCTGGAAAACAAACTCAATTCACTACTTGCTGAGCAACAAGTTGAACTTGACAAAGTGATTAGAGCATCGGTTTTAAAAGAAGGCAATAAACTACAACTTATCGGTGCCTTACATTTAGCCAAAGCAGAGTCAACTGCCAAAAAAAAGCAGGTATTTCAAAGTTATTCATCCATACCAACAGAAATTCCATATCAGAAAAACATTCAACTACAGAATTTATCTACTTCAGAGATTGTTAATCTTTTATGCAAAACCGAACAGGAAGCCGGCGAATGGCTTAAAAAGAGTTTTACATATATAGAACAAACCATAGATGAAGTTTCTGAAAGGGTTAATAAAGGAGGCAGGATTATCTATGTTGGTTCGGGCACCAGCGGTAGAATCGCAGCTATGGATGCAGTAGAAATCCCATGCACTTATGGTTTCCCTGAAAATAGAATTTTGGCACTAATTGCCGGTGGCATTGCCGATGCTTCCATTGAAATTGAATCGGATTTTGAAGAAGATGCAAGTTCTGTTTCAGAGATGTTACTACTTAACATTACAGCGTTGGATTCAGTAATAGGCATATCAGCCAGTGGAACGGCTTATTATGTACAGTCTGCACTTGCTTTTGCAAAAGAAAGGGGGGCATTCTCCGTTTTAATTCAAAGTGAGGAACCTAAAGAAGAATTACTATTTTGTGATGTTGTTATCCCAATTAATTCAGGCTATGAAGTAGTGGCGGGGTCAACCCGAATGAAAGCGGGTACTGCCACAAAAAAAATATTGAATTTTATTTCTTCGACTGTAATGATTAAGATGGGAAAGGTTGCCGGCTCGTATATGGTTGATGTTGCCTGTATCAATAATAAATTAATTTTGAGGGCTCAAAGTATCCTGAAAATTCTTTATGATATTAATGAAAATGAAGCCCTTGAGATGCTCAAAAAAGAAAACATGAACCTTGGGAAGGTTATTACTAGTATTCAACTAAAGGAATAAAATTAATTATGTATAGTCAATGTAGCTCAGAGAAATGGAAAAATTTTATTCTTCCATTAATGATTATTGCCTCAATGTTCTCAGTTCTGGGATTTGCTGTTGGAATAAATGCATTTTTTGTTCCTTTTGTTAAAGCTGCATTTAATATTAGTACTGCTGAATCGTATATGGTTACAACTGCTACCTTTTCTGCATTTCTACTGTTCGGAATTCCATCCGGGAAGATACTTCAGAATATTGGATATAAAAGAACGATGTTCTTTTCATTTCTATTAATGGCTTTGGGTATGTATTTACTAATACCTGCCGCCAAATGGATAAGTTTCCCAATATTTCTGTTTGCACTATTCGTAAACGGAATGGGTCAAACATTGTTGAATACTGCAGTAAATCCATATATAACAATACTTGGACCTGAGAAAAGTGCAGCTAAAAGAATTAGTATTATGGGTATGTGTAATAAGTTATCTTTTGGACTAGCCCCAATTGTTCTCGCAATTTTTATGGATACCATAAATATTCAGCTAAACGATGTAATTATTCCTTTTTATATTATAACAGGAATATTAATCCTATTAGGAATACTCTCATATTTTGCACCACTCCCTGAAGTAAAAGCTGTCGGTGAAGTTGAAATTGACAATACAACCGAAGATGCAACAACAAAAACAAGTATCCTTCAATTTCCGCATTTATTACTTGGTGCTTTGTCCATATTCTTTTACGTAGGCGCTGAAAATATAGTACTGGTATCAATTATTGATTATGCCATTGAAATTGGACTACCAAGCCCTGAAAGATTTACACTTATTGCTTCTGCCGGATATATTCTGGGATATTTAGCAGGAATTATTTTAATACCCAAAATTCTTTCACAAACTAATGCAATGAAAATATGTGTTTCATTAGGCTTGGTCTCAATCGTTTTAGTTGTTTTTTTACCAGGCAGATTGTCTATTTGGTTTGTCGCAATTTTAGGTTTGTCAAATTCACTAATATGGCCCGCAATTTGGCCAATGGCACTTGCAGACCTTGGGAAATTAACAAAAAAAGGATCTTCTTTACTGGTAATGGGAATTGCGGGTGGAGGAGTTTTACCTCCTGTATTAGGGCTTCTAAAAGACCAGTTTTTATCGTACCAACAAGCTTACTGGATGCTATTACCATTATATGCTTTCTTTCTTTATTATGCCATAAAAGGGCATAAAATTAGGAAAGTATAAAATGTAATATATTTTTAACGTTTTGATAAAAATTAAATCCATCAATATGATAAATTTCTATGGATGAATTCTCAATAAGAATTCAACAACAAAATAACAAATCGCAATTCGGAAAAAAAATTTCATTCGGCTAAAAATCAAATTAACAAAGAAGTAGAACCTTAATTTTGAATTTATTAGCTAATTTAATTGAAGATACAAGAGAACGAAGATGATTGTGAAATTGAATTAAAAAATAGACCCGGTAACAACAAGAAAGAACAAAATCGTAAACCTTGAAGCAATGATTTAAAATTTATTCAAACCAGATAAAAATATTGATTATTCATTCCCTGTTATCATTTAAATGGAAAAACGTTCAGGTACGCTATTTAAGAAATCCACATTTAATCTTTGCATTGTGTCATCAATTTTTTTTATGGCCAGTTCTCGTTGCTGCGGTACATCTGCATCAAAAGCAACTGTATTAATCCCATGAATACCCATATATGCAGTTTCAATTTCAATTAATTCAATAAGCCTTTTCTGTTCTTCCAGAACCTCCAATTCAGTTGCGGGTTTAAATATTCCATTTCCAACATCTTTAGCCAATTGACTATCTCCAAAAGCTCCCAAAGATGTAGGAACTATACCCATTGGTTTTGTAGCATTAATTATTTTTGCGGTATCAATAGCATTTTCTATACCATTCCCTTTACCTGCTGCACCATACATAAATCCATATAGAAATCGTATACCTGCTGTGTTTAATCTTTCTAATTGATCATACGAATCCTGTAAAGTAAAACCTTTATTCAAGTACTCAAGAGTTTTTGCATGCCCTGTTTCTGCCCCAACCCACAATTCATTAATTCTTAGTTTTTTCAGTTCACGAAGTTCCTCGTCAGTTTTACCTTTAATATTATTGACTGAAGCATACATAATAATAACTTTTACATTGGGAAAATACTTGATGATTAATTCCGCAATTGGCTTTAAACGTTTTGCGGATAGGACAAAAGCATCGCCATTCACCAAAAACACACGTTTAACATCGCCATAAAGTTGTTTAGCTTCTTGCAGATCATTCTCAATTTGCTCAAAAGGTTCCACCGAAAACTGAACACTGCGATACATGGTACAAAATGTACATTTATTATGGGCGCAACCAACTGTAACTTGTAGCAATAGACTTTCTGCCTCATATGGAGGCCTGTAAACCGGTCCTGTGTAATTCATCTTTCCTGCTTAATCTATTAGTTTATTTGTGAAATCAATTAGTTCATTCATTGCTGTCTCATTGTAAATAAGTGGGTGAGCACTGGCATAATCACCTTTATCATTATCAAAATACTTCCCGCTAATGCCATTATGTTTTTCACTTAAAGCCAGGCTGTACAATATGTCGGCACCCTTTTCGGCAGGAGCCCAATGTTGGACAAAGGCTTCGTAGGCCATTTTAGTATTCAGTAATGAACCCGGATTTACTGCTACAACTGAAACATCATTCAACTCCTTTGCTAAACAGAAACTCCACATGGTTAATGCCAGCTTACTTTGAGCATAAGATTCATTGGCCGAGATATTTTTCTTCCCCATCATGGCTTCGTACGAAATATCTGCTTGTGCCGCTGAACTTAAATTTATGATGCGCGAAGCACTTCCTTTTTTCAATAAGGGCAGAATCTCTTTCGTTAATAAATAGGGAGCTAAATAATTAACTACAAATCGAAAATCCAAGCCATCTTTTGTACAAGCATTCACGTTTTTAAAAACACCTGCATTATTAATTAACACATCGATTTCTAGCACTTGCTCTTTAATTTCCTGAGCCATTTTCTTTACCGAATCCAAATCAGAGAAATCGGCTACAAAGCCAAATAAGCTATCATTTTTTGTCTCAAATTTCAGCTCTGTTATTGTTGCTGATACCTTTACAGCACTTCTTCCGTGAACATAAACAATATGTCCTTCTTTTGCGAGCATTGTTGCCGCAAGTTTCCCTATTCCGTCTGTGCTGCCGGTTATCAAAATATTTTTCATCGTTATTTTCACGACAATCATTTTACCGACCAGAGAACTACAACTAAAGGTA
>CAYZBC010000151.1:6409-11953 GCA_964476535.1 uncultured Maribellus sp. | reverse complement strand
ATAGACCACTCTAGAGTCAAATTTGTGTTTGTCCAAAACGTTTAGGACAGGATTGGTTGTATATAAATCGCATGTTTCCACCGACACGGAAAATGTATGCGTGAAACAAAAGAACGGCAGCTTTTTAGGTTCACAAGATGGAGAAACAATGCTTTTGTCCGGTATTACGTATTACTGTCGTGTTCGGCAAAAAAGCTCAAATGGCGAATGGTCAAATTGGAGCAGATGGCATCAAGGTTTTGTAGTTGAATAATACTTTCTCCGATTGGATTTTATCCACGTCCTCAATTATATGTAACTTTAAAAACTAAATAACAACAGAACTATTTCAAATACTTCTGAAAAGATAAATTATCGATACGTTTTGAGAAATAATAAAGTAAAAAACAGGTATTTTACAGAGCTTCGTAAGCTAATTATTTTCTTATTTTGAATATAACCAAATACTCGAAAATCAACTTGATATAGAGAAATACAAATTTTAGATACTGGTATATGATAACATTAAAAGGTGGGATAGGAAATTTTATTTCGGTAAAAAATAGGCAGTATTCCTATTTTGCGGGAAATAACTATCTTAGACTTGCGAACCATCCTGAGATGATAAAAGAAGTTACGCATTCACTGGAAAAATACGGAATTAACTTTTCTGCATCCAGGCAAACTACAGACACTTCAGATATTCACCTTCAACTAGAAGAACTTCTGGCTAATTTCAAAAATTGTGACGATGCCATTATTCTTGCCTCCGGATACATGGGAAACAGCTTATTTCTAAACATTCTTAAAGATAGTTATTCTGAAATTTTTGCCGATTCAATGGCACATCCAAGCATTCTGGACGGTATTCCAAAAGATATCTCCCATGTTAATTTTTATGATCATAAAAATATAAATCACCTTGAGGATTTATTAAAGAAACATAAAAATCATCGGCCATTGATTATTACTGATGGTATTTTTGCTCTTACAGGAGAAATCGCCCCACTCAATCAAATTTATTCTCTGGTTGAAAAATATGATGCTTTATTGATTGTTGATGATGCTCATTCAACAGGTGTGCTTGGAAAAAATGGCAGAGGAACTCCAGAACATTTTCAACTTGATGGGGCAATGAATATTTATCAATCGGAGACCATGAGTAAAGCCATGGGTGCATACGGTGGATTTATTTCCGCGGAGAATAAAATCATTCAAAAGATACGTTCAAAATCCACATTTTATGGAGCATCAACAGCATTGCCTCCTCCTATTGTTACTGCAGGAAGCTTCTCAACCAGGTATATCAAACAGCATCCCGAATTACGCAAAAAATTAATGGGAAATGCCATTTTAATAAGGACTGGAGTTAAAGAATTGGGATTTAGTACAACGGATGATATCACACCTATTATTCCTGTATTTTTTA
This sequence comes from uncultured Maribellus sp., assembly GCA_964476535.1. Classification (GTDB taxonomy): domain Bacteria; phylum Bacteroidota; class Bacteroidia; order Bacteroidales; family Prolixibacteraceae; genus Draconibacterium. The sequence goes on along the minus strand of CAYZBC010000151.1, from coordinate 10,545 downwards.
ACGAACAAAACAAGGCAAAAGATTTATCGCGGTATCTCGAGGAGAATGACATAATTGTTCCTTCAATAAATTATCCGGTAAAGATGGATCAATTTATAGTAAGAATTACTACTTCGGCAAGCCATACAAAAGATCAAATTGAAAAACTATTACATATTTTAAAAAAATGGAGAGATAATCATGGAAGCAACCAGAATTAAGACCGTTACAATTGACACCCTCAATATTCCATTGGAAGAACCTTTTACAATTGCAATTGGTACCAAATACAATATTGAGAATGCATTAATTACAATCACACTGGAAAACGGAATACAAGGCTATGGAGAAGCAGCCCCGCTCGAACCAATTAACGAGGAAAACCAGGCAACCGTTCTTGCGACATTAAACAGTTGTAAAGATTTTCTAATGGGGAAAGATGTATCTGAATACCGACAGATTTCAAAACATTTAAAAAATATTTTCTGGGCACAGATAACTGCCCGCTGCGCCATTGAAATGGCTATTCTTGATACCTACACAAAATCGTTGAATCTGCCTCTTTATAAATTTCTTGGTGGAGCTAAAAATAAAATTGAAACCGATTACACGATCGATATTGTGCCTGCTGCCACAGCAAAAATAAATGCGACAAAACTAAGCAGCAGAGGGTACAATACCATAAAAACGAAAGTTGGCAAAAACCTGATTGATGATATTGATCGGATACTGGCGATTAAGGATGGTGCACCCAATTGTGGAATTATGCTTGATGCCAATCAAGGCTATTCTCCTTGCAAAGCGGTTCATTTTCTCGAAGAATTGGAGAAAAACAACATTAGACCTGTACTTTTTGAACAACCGGTAATAAAGCACGATCTACAGGGAATGAAATTTGTAAAAAACAATACCTCAATTCCGGTAGCAGCCGATGAATCAGTATTAACTGCTGCTGATGCTATTGAGATCATAAGGACAAGTTGTGCAGATCTTATCAATATAAAGATCATGAAATCCTGAATTATTGAAGCGATAGACATTGCCACGATTGCACGAAATGCAAACATTGGACTTATGATTGGATGCATGCTGGAAACCAAACTGGCACTGGGTTGCTCTGTTCATTTTGCAGCAGGACTTGGTGGATTTGATGTTGTTGATTTAGATCCACACCTCGATCCGGAAAAGGATCCATTTACAGCTTGACCAGCTTTTAACGAACCATTTTACTCACTCTCTGGCTCAAATGCAGGTATTGGGATAAGTAAAAAATAATAAGTATTTATAAATTAACGTCGTTTAATCTAGCCAAGTCCTCAATAAAAGCCAGATACAAACACCCTTCAACTCCGCTCAGGGTGACCGTCAAACTTAGCGTAGTCGAAGTCTTTTCTCTTAACTTAAAGGTATTGATTTATAAAAAAAAATCAAAGAAAACCCGAAACTCAGTTTAACATGAGTTTCGGGTTCTTTTTAATAATTGTTTAATTGCAGGAATTCTTGTATTATTTTGATTTTGGTAATTTCAAGATTGTTGTGAAATCCACATAATTTTTTTTGTAAAAACCGATGTACTCATTCAACTGCTTGAGGTAGCCTTCAATATTTAAAAGTTGTTCATCGTAAATTAAATAAGACATATCAGGAGTGCGATTGGCAAAATGCCGGGCTCGGTCTTGTTCGAAAAAATATTGTTTGTTTTTTGTTGACATTCCTTTTTCCAACCTGGTTTCGCCCCATGTTTTTACAATGTCGTTATATGTTGCTTCTCTTCTATTTAAGTTCTGTTCAATAATTTCACGAGCCTTTATTAAATGATTTAATGCCACCCTATGACTTTCAAAATGGGATTGATGTGCATCCTTTATTGCATATTCAAGATTTGAAAGATCGAGGTAAGTAAGGCATGTATGTTTCACTAATTCTGCAATAGTTCGAAAAAGTTCAAAATCGTAGCTGTTTTTTACTTCAAGACTTTGATTGGTATGAATTATTTCCAGAGCCCGATTCATTTTTTTCAGCATACCCTCCGATTGAGCTACTTTTTCTTTGTATTCCTTGTTCCAGAATGGGTCGTATTCAATTGCATTATCTCGTGGAAGATCAGGCAAATGTGTTTTTCCAACATCACCGTGGTGCCATACATTTCGTTCTAACGACCATGAATAATAGAAGGAGGCATCATTTAAGAGATTAAAAAGTTCGTCCATATTAATAGCAGAATTGCCATAATAATTTTTAAAATATGCCTCCTGAAATTCAGGCAATGCAGGTTTACTTCCAGACCACGAGTATTCGGCTGAATTAACAAAGCTCATCATCCACATTTGATTGTGCAAGCCATCATCATCCCACGATGTATTGATCATGCCGTCAAATGCACCGGACAAAGCAGCCGAACTTAAAAATTTTTGTGAATCCTCAAGACTGCCTTTGTCCTTCATGTTATTTCTATCTTTTGTAAAAAAGTATGGAACAAATAGTGGTACAACAAAAGGATTTGGGTCATAAGCATAAAGCTCATAACCTAATTCTTTCGCTTTAAAAGCGTAATTAAATTCTGGGGTTTCAAAATGATAACTTTCAGTTAAAACCAAACCTTGAGCGGGCTTAAATCCCTTTACAGGAGACCGGCTCTTCTCCCATCCCATAGGTGTTTCCCAAACCATTATTTTCCTGCCCATTTTCTGCAAATGTTTCGCAGCTTTATCTACAAACAAATGGTAAACACCACTTTTCCCAATTTCTTCTGCTTTAGCCTTACATTCGTCACAAGCGGCTAATTCGTAGGTTTCGTCTGAACCGATGTGAATATATTCAGATCCGGGAGTAGCTTTAATCGCTTCATCCCAAAGATCGAAAAGCAAATCATAACTACCTTCTTCTAATGGGCAAAACTCCCAATTCGAATCCTTAAGCTCTCTTAAATGACGATATTGTTTCCACTTCAAAATAAAACTCACATGACCAAGTCCCTGAACCAATGGTATAATTTCAATATGATATTTTATCGCATATTGAGTTAATTCTTGCATTTCTTCAATTGTGAAAGCACCGGGAGCACCTATTTCAGGATGGCTTTCATAAGCCAGTTTATCTTCCCATTCCCAAACCAGTTGATTGATTTTATAACGCGACAGGTCTTTGATAAAACTTTTTACATACGACTTTTTATCCTGATGATGTTTGGTATCGTAATGTGCTGCACGTTTTTTAATATCAGGCCAATCGGTTATTGATAATCCCGGAACAATAAATCCTGCTTTTGCTTTTTTTATGAGTTGCAGTAGCGTTTGAGTTCCATAAAACAAACCAGCCTCACTTGCCGATTTTATAATTATATTATTTTTTGCGGATTCAATTTCATACCCTTGTTCGTTTAAATCATCCGATACATTTTTATGGGATAAAATGATTGAATTCCCACCTTCATTATTTGTTACAGAACCTGTAATTCCCCATTCTTTTTGAAGATCCTTTAACAATTCGCTGGCTGTAAATTTATCCTCTTCAGAAGAATCTTTATCCATAACTACGGTAAGGTCCTTTGTAAAAATAAAATCATCTCCACCCAAAAGAACTTGCTGCGGATAGGGAATAACAGATAATCCTAAATTGGATAAATCGGTTGAATATGACTTTAAATTCAAAAACTGAAAAAGAAAAAATAATAGCAAAAATTCAAAAACTGATGGGTTTATAATTTTTAGTTTACGATTTTTCATGAATTTCATAATATCAATATTTTAATATTTTTATAATTAAATACATCTGGATAATTCCATATAAAACTTTTATAAAATAAATTTCTACTGCCAACTTTCTACGTTTTCAAAAACTGGTAATTCGTCAATTGCAATAGTGATTTCAATGGTCCTGGGACCAATAATTGTTTTTCCATCAGAGTTTTTCCATTTTCCTTCAGGAATTAATACTTTTCGACTTCCCTCTCCTTTTTCCAACAAAGGAGCAATCAATATATTATCGCCCAGCAGAAACTGGTTACTTACCTTTTCATATCCCTGATGCGGGAATACATATTCCATTGAACGAACAATAGGCTCACCGGTTTTAGCCGATTCTTTTGCCAGTTGCAGAATTATAGGTGTATATTTCATCCTTAAATCAACTGCTTTTTTGCAGGCATCAAAATGTTT
>CAYZBC010000151.1:0-6309 GCA_964476535.1 uncultured Maribellus sp. | reverse complement strand
CAAAGTCGCCTGCATCAAACTTAAAACCATCAACCTGGTATTTTTCCTGAAGATAATCCAATTGACTTTTGAACCATTTTTCCGTTAAGGGATTCGATAGATCCAACTCACCACTTGCTCCGTTCCACCACCTTACGATAGCCGGATTTCCCGATTCATCCTTTAACAATAAATTTTCACTTTTTAACTTCCGGTATACATCACAATCTGGGCTAACAAACGGACAAATCCACACCATTACCTGAAATCCCATTTGATGAAGAGAATCCATCATCTCCTTGGGATTAGGAAACCGCCCCGGATGGAAATCCCATTTCCCATAATCTTCCTGCCAATTGTCGTCTATCATTAACACTCCCGGCAGAAAATCATTGGCTATAATCTGACGGGCATATTCCAAAATATCTTTTTGATTCTGGTCGTAAACCAATTCAATCCATGTATTGTATTGTGGTGCTGAAAACAAAATTTCTTCAGGCAATAATCCTTTAGAAGTGAAATAATTTTTCGATGCAAATTGAAATGCCTCTTTTAGTGTTTCACCGGCTTTTTTATAAATTAATGAAGGAGTGGTAGAAATTACGGTCAGGGTATCGTTCTTCATAAACATTTCAAAAGGCTGCTCCGACCAAACAATCTGACCATCATTAGAAATCAACAAAGGCTGTACCTGATTGCCATAATTACTATTTAGGTTCGCTTTATATCCATTTTTCATGGGCATTAACTCGCCATGATTTGAGACTCCACTCCACCAAACCGTATTACCTTCAATCGGAATTACAATTTTGTTTTTTTGCGCCAAAACACCATTTGCATTAAGGTATAAAACCGCCAATAAAACCAATCTAAATGTGATTTTCATATATTAAATTAATAACGTGATGTATCGAACTACTCATTTTTTTACCCTTTCCCCGTAGTCTCGAGCCATAAAAAAGACTTTTTAAATTTTAAAAATGCTCAAATTTCTATTCAAAACTACCCGGATACCATTTTAAGGTATTATTGTAATAAATGTTTTTCAATACCTCTTCACTCAAATCAAGCCCCTGAAATGCTTTTTCCACATTCGGAGAACTCATTTCTTCGTTTGTTGTAAAATATTTCCAGTCCAATTGCCATTCATCTTCCAATTGAGACATTCTTTTTTCAACATCCATATTATCATTAATAACAAGGTCGGTAGAATAAAGTAGCCTGTCCTGGTATTTGGTAATAAAATCTTTTACTTTTTGCCTGTCCTGCACCTGAAAATGGCAAACTCTTGATGCCATATCAACCGCAAAATTAGGGAACTGATCAAGACGTTTAACCAATTCACCAACACTCCATTCCAAACTCCCCAGGTGAGCACCTACCAATATTAAATTTGGATGTTTTGCCAAAACGTTATCCCTTGACTCAACCTGTCTTTCATACGATGGATAATCAGGATGAAGATACATATGGTATTGAGGATGTTCCTCAAAATATTTTTTATCATTTATCACAGTCATTGAATCAAGTGGCAGCCAGCAGTTTTTAGGTTCTCTAATATGAGCAACAAGTGTTTTGCCATTTTCTGCAATAAAATCCAATATCGGGTCGAACCGGGAATCGTCAATCATGATAAAATTCCCCAAACCATCCTGAAATGTCATTCCTATATCTTTCCATACCTTAACAGCAATTGCTCCTTCTTCAAAATCTTTTTTTAATCTTGCAATTACACTTTCCTGCCAACCTGCTTTTCCAAAGTCTTCCATAGAAAAAGTAGTTGTAAAAGCCAGTTCATTGGGATATTTTTCTTTCACTTTTTTCGTAATATTCAACTGATCATCAATGTATTTTTGATCTGCAGAACGGATAGCAATAGACAGATATTTAAAATTATGGACTTTGGCAATTTCCATTACTACCGTGTTTTCTGTACGAACATGAACATGCGCATCAATTTTGGGGAAATCGTTATAACTAACCGGGGGATTACCGGAACATGATGTAATCAAAATTAAAACTGCGGGGAGAATAATAACAAACAATAATTTTTTCATATGTATTTATTTGTTACGACTCAGCAGTAATTAGCTTTTGATTAGCCAGGCACGATAGGGCATCAAAAACATTTTTTGAATTTTTGATAGTTGTGTCAATCACAGACCTGATAACTGCGTAATGATGGGCAAATTCAAATGATTTGAATTGGTTCGATATTTTCATTTTCACCTTTGCATTCCTAATTGCCCTTTCCAAACCATTGTTGTCAGGTGGAACTTCCAAATGGTATAGAAAAGTCAAAACTGCATCCCGGTTTTTTATCAACCTTTTTATAAATGCCCTAAGTTTTTTGTGTTTACCTGAACACTCCATCTGTAATAATTCCGTCAACTGGTTTTCAAATCCTTTTATTTTTTGATTTGTTCCCAAATAATCTTCAACTGTCATTTGCTTTTTATAAGAAATGGCATCTTTGAAGAGTTGCTTTAACTTTGGTGACCAAGTACAATTGAAAGCAATTTCAAAACTTTTAAATTCCCTCATTAAATGGGCAAGGCACAATTGTTTTGCTTTTGTATTTATTTTCAATTGTGCAGCCAGGCTATCTGACACATATATTGACATCGGGAAACCATTAGAAAATGTTTCGGTAATGGTTTTGTAACCTCTGCTGTAAGCCACCTTAATAAAAGTATATAACGGATTTTGAAAAACCCAAAACCATGCTTTGCTGCCATCGATTTTTACACCTGACTCATCGCCCCCGACCACCTTTGATGTAGCTATTTTTTCTTTGATAACTTTATAAACAGGTGTCGCTTTATTGCTCATTGATTCTATGATATTATAAATAGTGCCTTCGCTTATTGGTATATTCATAATATCTTTCAAATAGCTTTTTATCCTGATTGAAGGCATATATTGATACACCGACAAATAAGTTATCAGGGCTTGTATATTTCTCCCATACTGTATGTTTGCTTTTAGATGTGATGGTAAATTAGTTGTTGTTTGTGTGTTACATTTACTACAAGTACAACTATATGATTGATGTTCTATAAACTTGGCCTTGATTGGAGGGATAACAACTTCTTGTTTCCGTTGGTACAATTCAAAAACAGTATCGGCATCAAACTCTCCCCCACATTGTTTGCAGTATCTTGGAATATATTTTTGAATTTCATCCGGTTTTTTACTCATCTTCAGTGAACTCCCTTTATGCCCAATTTGCCCCCCACTTTTTCTATTGCTCGTTTCCCGTAAATTGTATTTGTTGCTTCTACCATAATCTTGAGACCTTGGAGTGGAACTGGTGTCGCTTTTACGTCCGTTTTTAAGAAATTGAATTTCTATTTGCAAATCCCTTATCATAGATAGTGCTCCCGATAATTGTTGCTTGAGATTATCGTATTCCTTTCTTGATACGGTTATTGTCTCTTCGATACTTCTAAGAAACAATTATAATTAATGGGAAAGTTAAAATTGTCAAAAAACTATACACAGTTTATTGTTAATTTCGCTGCTGAGTCGTAATAAAGGGAGAAATAAATATTTCTCCCTTTTAATTATTATTCGAAAATAGAAACACGGTTTCTTTCCGTTCCAGACTCAAACACCTAACGATTTGAAAGTAATACCAAATTAAACAGCACAATCTGCAATTAAAATATTACCTAAATAACAATCCCAAATTTCTCTTTCGCAGTATTCCTGAAGTCCTCATAAACTTTAAATGCACTTGTACCCCCAGCCGCTGTTGTAGACACAGCACCGGTAAGATTTCCGAATTTTTGACATTCAGAAATACTACTACCATTAATAAACTTATAGATAAAACCAGCATTAAAACTATCTCCGGCACCAATTGCATCAATAACTTGTTTATTTAAAAACGGAGGCAAGTCTAACAACTGATCCTTAAAATGGACCATCGATCCCTTATTTCCCCTTTTTATAATCAGGATATTGGTATATTCTTTTATCAACTCAATTGCTTCTTCCAAATTTTCTTTTCCTGCTAAAAACATTAATTCATTTTCATTTGGAAGAAAAACATCCACGTTTGGCAATACATCTTCAATATCCAGCTTCCATGTTTCAAGTGGATCCCATTGCATATCAAAAGAAGTAGTTAACCCTAATTTTTTTGCTTTTCTAAATAGTTCACCTAAACCTGTCCACATACCTGGCTGTAAAAAATAGGAAGAAAAATGAAGATGTTTGGCCTTCATCAAATCCTCTTCTATTATATCTTTAATTGTCAGATGGTTCATTGCACCCGGGTAAGTTACATTTGCCCTGTCTTCCTCAATATTTAGCACCACTGTAATCCCTGTTTTTAACTGTTCATCAACCTTTAATAATGAAATATCAACATCTTTATCCTGCAGACTATCAAGAACAATTTCACCAAACTTATCATTCCCTATCTTTCCAATAAATGCAACATTTGCACCTAAACTTGAAATATTGCTTGCAAAAATGGCGGAGGAACTTCCCAGTGTCAAAGTCATTCGATCAGCAAGTACTTCTTTCCCAACCTCAGGGAATTTTCCGATTTCATCCAGAATAAGGTCAACATTCAATTCTCCAACAACCAAAACGTCATATATTTTCTCCATTTTTAAAAATATTATTTAATACTAAAATTTCTAATCTCAATTTTCTAAAATACCTGTAAACTTGCCAAGCAAAGTATTCTCAAAATGAAAAATACATTAATGCTTACAGAATTTGTTATTGTGCGGTAATTTTAATTTTTCCAAGTTGATACCAACCTTCTGCGGTTTTGCCTTCAATTGCCAGATTTACCTGAGGCTCATGTTTCTGGCGATCAACCAAAGCAATTTGTATATCATAGTTTCCTTCAGGCAAATCCGATGGAATAAATACTGCATTATCGAATACAACATCGCCTGGTAACCATTCTTTTAAATTAACCTCAGGAGATATCATTACCGCTTCATTTTGGTCTGATTTTAATCGAATTGCAATGATGAAATCTTTATAACAAGGTGCGACTCCAACATTTTCCCACCATGAAGTAAAATTCAACTTCTCATTCTGTTGAATTTTCGGCGGATATGTAAACCTTCGTAACACAAACCGATAACCCATTTTTTTCAACCATTCATCAACCAGATCGCTCCATTCTTCCGGCACCGGTGACGATTTTGCATTAAAAGAAGACATGTGCCATTTTAATGATTGGTCAAAAATATACTGAACCTCTTCTCTACCGTAACCTTGTTTATCGCGCCAACTTAAAAAAGTACCACAAATTTCAAAACTTAATGGTGAAAGCTTCCAATCATCCTGCACATTACATTTGATTATTTCCCGCGGATAAAAATCGTACATGTGGCTCCAGCCATTTTGCTCTTCAGCCCAAAATCCTAAATCGCCTATACAATCTACCCTCCACCCCATAGGGGTTTGAGAATTTGCATATTTATTGGTTTTTTCGTCCATGAGCAAAGCAATCAATGGCGTTTTTTTAAACGAATCAGTATATGAATTAACAAGAGCTTCTCTTGCATTTTGAGTCAATAAATCAGAATCAGCTCCTTCACCCCAGGCTCCCACAATTGAAAGATCAATGGCCTCAAAACCAGGGTGACCGTCATAACGATTACCTAGAGCCCGTATCATACCTCCGAAATATTCATCATACCGGGAATCTTCAGGATCAACCGCCCAGGAATTAACCGGATTATTATATTTCCAATTATTGTTTGATCCAACAATTTCCCGGTACCAATCAGGCACGTCTTTCTCCTTACCAGTGCCATATGGAGCAATTCGAAGAAGTAGGGTTTGCCCCCTGTCATTAGCTACCTCAAGTGCTTTGTCAATTATATCCCAACGATAAACTCCCTTTTCAGGTTCTACAAATTTCCAGTAAATCCTCCAATAAGCGATTGTTGTTGAAGGATGGTTCTCATTTGTAAGATCTCCGTCAAATTCCTGATAATCTATCGGAAAACCTTCGGTCCAACCACTTCCTTCATTCAGTTTATCTCCGTTAAACCGCTGGAATGTCATAAAGCCAATACCAGGATTGGTTAATACATCATTAATCTCTTTCGGCTTAATAACCATAAGGTTTTCAGGGTTCTGCGAAAAGGCGCTCAACGCAAAAAAAATGAAGACCAAAAAATTGATCTTTTTTCCAACCCATAAAATATTCATAATAATATAAGTTTTTTCAAATGAAATTTTTCAGGCAAAATATATACTACATAAAACCAAGTTACATACATATTCCAACATTTTTAAACAATTTCACATTCAGATCAATTGCTTATACATTGACATTAGTCTTCAAAA
>CAYZBC010000150.1:0-11971 GCA_964476535.1 uncultured Maribellus sp. | reverse complement strand
TTTCAAAGGATTGGAATTAGATTGTGACCTCAGATTCGACTTGTTGGTTGAAGATTTGATTATTGTTGAATTGAAAACGGTTGAAACCATATTACCAGTTCATGAAGCACAACTACTTACTTATTTGAAACTTTAAAAAAAACCAAAAGGAATATTAATAAATTTCAATTGTGTAAATATTTTTAAAGAAGGTCAAAAAACTTTTGTTACAGAAATATTTAAAAATTTGCCAAAGGGTTTCTAATGTGCCCTATTGTGCCTAATGTGGTTCAAAAATGAAAATTGTAATCGACGATAAAATACCATACATAAAAGGAGCGTTGGAACCTTTTGCTGAAGTAGTTTACCTTCCCGGAAATAAAACAACTACCGAGGTAGTAAAAGATGCGGACGCTTTAATAACACGTACAAGAACAAATTGCAGTCAAAAAATACTGGAAGGTTCTTCGGTAAAATTCATTGCAACTGCTACCATCGGTTTCGACCACATTGATACGGAATATTGCAAAAATGTAGGGATTGAATGGACAAATTCACCGGGCTGCAATGCTGAAAGTGTGAATCAGTATATTTCTTCTGCCTTGTTTTCTTATTCCATGCGAAAAAGATTTGATTTAAAGGACAAAACAATTGGAATTGTTGGTGTAGGACAGGTTGGTTCGAGAATAGCAAAAACGTGTCAAATTCTGGGGATGAAAGTTATTCTGAATGATCCGCCTAGAGAAAGAATTGAGGGATCAGAAAAATTTGTTTCACTTAAAACAATTCAAGAAGAAGCAGATATTATAACTTTTCACGTTCCGTTAAATATGGATGGTGAAGATGCCACATATCATTTAGTAAATGAATATTTTCTTCAAAATCTAAAGAGAAATCCACTCATTGTAAATTCCTGCCGGGGCGAAGTTTTCGATTCTGAAGCAGTTTATAATGCAAAAGAAGCAGGAAACATTTCAGGTTTTATTATCGACTGCTGGGAGAACGAACCCAATTTGAATTTAGGTTTGCTTAAACAATCGGAATATGGAACACCGCACATTGCAGGTTATTCGAAAGATGGAAAAGCAAACGGAACAAAAATGAGTGTTCAGGCAGTAAGTAGATTTTTTAATTTGGGTATCGACAATTGGGAACCGACCGAAGTTGAGCTTCCTGAGAATACAGAAATTGAAATTGACGGAAACCAACGCCGTGAATATTCCGTACTTGCAGAGGCAATTCTTTCAACTTACGATATTGAAACCGATGACGAAGCTTTAAAGAAAGAACCGCATTTATTTGAACAGTTACGTGGCGATTATCCCGTGCGAAGAGAGTTTAATTCGTATACAATAAAAACGAAAAATATTAGAAATGTAACGATTGAAAAATTAATAAACCTTGGATTTAAAATAAAAAAACCACAGTAGGCACATAGAAAACAGTAGACCTTTATGTTACTTAATGTGACTATGTGGTTAATAAAATTAATATTTTTAAAAAATTAATAAAAACAAAATGAAAAAATTAGCTGACATTGGATTAATCGGATTAGCCGTAATGGGCGAAAACCTGGTTTTAAACATGGAGAGTAAAGGATTTACAGTTGGAGTATTTAACCGAACTGTTTCCAAAGTTGACGATTTTATGAATGGTCGTGGTGCCAATAAAAATTTTATCGGGGCTCATTCAATTGAAGAACTTTGTGCATCACTGGAAAAACCTCGTAAAGTAATGATGCTGGTAAAAGCAGGACAACCTGTTGATACATTTATCGATTTAATTATGCCTCATTTAGAGCCAGGTGACATTATTATTGATGGTGGAAATTCACACTTTCCAGATACTATTCGTCGTGCAAAGTATGTTGAAAGCAAAGGTTTTCTTTACATCGGAACCGGTGTTTCAGGTGGCGAAGAAGGTGCACTGTTAGGACCTTCAATTATGCCAGGTGGATCTCCTGCTGCATGGCCTGCGGTAAAAGATATTTTCCAGTCCATTTCTGCAAAGGCTGATAACGGAGTAGCTTGTTGCGACTGGGTTGGCGAAGGCGGTGCAGGACATTTCGTTAAAATGGTTCACAACGGAATTGAGTATGGCGACATGCAAATTATTACTGAAGCTTACCAGTTAATGAAAGAGTTGCTGGGTATGAGCAACGACGAAATGCACGAGGTTTTCAAAGAATGGAATACAGGAATTTTAGACAGTTACCTCATTGAAATCACACGCGACATTTTGGGTTACAAAGACGAAAACGGCGAAGAAACTGTTGAAATGATTTTGGACACGGCCGGTCAAAAAGGTACCGGAAAATGGACTGGAATTTCTGCACTCGACCTCGGTATTCCGTTAACTTTAATTGGAGAATCGGTTTTTGCCCGTTGTTTGTCGGCACAAAAAGATTTGCGTGTTCAGGCATCGAAAGTGATTAATGGCCCAAAACCTGAATTTAAGGGTGACAAAGTTCAATTTATAAAAGACATTGAAAGTGCATTATTAGGTGCAAAACTTATTTCGTACGCACAAGGATATAACTTAATGATGGAAGCTGCCAAAGAATTTGGATGGAACCTGAATTACGGCGGAATTGCCTTAATGTGGCGCGGTGGATGTATTATCCGTTCGGTATTTTTGGGTGATATTAAAACAGCATTTGATAATAATCCCGAATTACCAAATCTACTTCTCGACCCATTCTTTAAAGAAAAAGTAGAAGAAGCTCAGGTTGGCTGGCGTCGTGTTTGCGCAACTGCATTATCAAACGGTATTCCTGTTCCTGCATTAACATCTGCACTCTGTTACTTCGATGGATTCCGCAGTGAACGTTTGCCTGCTAATTTATTACAGGCGCAACGCGATTATTTTGGAGCACACACTTACGAAAGAATCGACAAACCACGTGGTGAATTTTTCCACACCAACTGGACTGGTCGTGGTGGCAATACTTCTTCATCGACATATATAGCATAAATAAATTACAGAACGGTTCTCTATATTTTCAACTCATAAAAAACGATTTTTTAGCACAACTAAAAATCTATACCAACTAGATTTTACAAGAAAACCGGGGCAAGTTGTCCCGGTTTTTATTTTGAAAATAAAGTTTGTGAAGCTCTTACATCACAATAGGAGCTGTCCTCTTTGCCTCAGCCTTTTTCTCAACTATAAATTAATCATCGCCTTAATCGCACCGTCTTTATAACCTTCCACAATATCAAATGCAATTGATGTTTCTTCCAAAGTAAAATTATGAGTAACCATTTTTTCAACATCGATTTTACCCGAAACAACCAAATCAATGGCTTTTTCAACACAGTGGTTTTGACGGCGTACATTAATTACAGTTAGTTCTTTTCGGCGCATTAAATCCATATTGAAAGTGTATTGTGCTTCGGGTGGAATTCCTACCAAAACCAATTTTCCGCCAGGTTTCAAGATTTTTATTGCATTTGTAACTGCATCCTGTTCGCCACTGGCTTCAAAAACTACATCCAATAAATCTTTCTCTTTTTGTTTTACAAACTCCTCAACATTTTCTTTTTCAGGATTAATAAAATACTTTGCACCTATTTCTTGAGCTTTTTTTAATCGGTAATCCAAAGGTTCAATCATACCAATACTTTCAATTCCATCGGCTAAAAGTTTAAACAAAATACTTAGCCCAATTGGTCCGGCACCAAAAATGCCTACTGAGGTATTTCTATTCTGAATTTGGCTCAGTTTTACTGCGTAAACTCCAATGCTAAGCGGTTCGATTAAAGCAGCCTGCGCTGGGTTTAATTTTCCGGTAACCGGAAAACAAGTAAAATCGGGCATTACAATGTATTCAGCCAAACAACCATCCAACTGACCGGGGCATCCTAAAAATTTACCTTTCCGGCAAGTGTGTGGCCGCCCGGAAAGACACTGGTCGCAAACACCACAATGTACAGCAGGATCAACAACAACCAAATCGCCAACCTGAACATTAGTCACGTCCTCCCCTATTTCCTCAATAATTCCGGAACATTCATGCCCTACGGGAAAAGGATATTTTACCACTTGTGTTCCTATTTTCCCTTCAGAATAATAATGAATATCGGAACCACAAACCCCAATGGTTTTAAGCCTGATTTTTACTTCGGATGAATTCAAAAGTACGGGGACTTTTACTTCCTTCAATTCCATTTTCCTAATTCCGGTAAGTACAACTTGTTGCATATTATTTATTTCCATGATTAAATATGTATTCGAATAAAGAGTCCATTCCGAAAAGTGAATTCCGTCATTGCTTTTCCGCTTTGGCTGAAGAAGCAATCTATATTGGTACATAGAGATTGATTCATTCCCACCAATGACTTATTTTAGACTTTTCGGAGTAGACTTAATAATGTATATTTTGTTTTCAAAATTATTTTTAATATTCCTTTTTTCAATCCTGTTCTGTCCGTAATTTGGAATTTTTCGCAAAATGGGATTCATCGCATTTTACATATTGTGTTAATTTTTAATAAAAGTAAAATATATTCGAAGAATGATAAGGATATTATATAACATGTTTGAATTATATTATTTATTAACTGTCAAAGACTTAAAGAAAAAACAAAACTATATTTTAACAAATTTTAATAAAAATTAGAAAAAATTTAACCTATCAACATTTTTTATACTATATTAGCATCGCTTTAAAAAGCATAGAACATTTAGAAATCTTATTCTAAAACTACCTTTTCTCTATTAGACAAATAAGTTTTCAGTTCTAACTAAACTAAACTATGAACAATCGGGTTATCAGCTAAAGATAACCCGTTTTTCGTGTCATTTTTTTGAAGATATATTTAAAGCGAAAATAGAATAGAACACCGGCTAATCCAAGACCAACAAGATATCCGTACCAAATTCCTTGTGGGCCAAAATCCAAAATGAAAGTAAGAAGATAACTGGTTGGAATACCCACCAAAAGGTAAGCAAAAAAGGCAAAAAACATGGGTAATTTTACATCTGCCATTCCCCGCAAAGTGCTTAACATTATTACCTGCAAACCATCGAAAACCTGAAATATTGCGGCTATTATAAGGAGCCTGGCAGCAATAGCAACTACTGCATGATCAGAAGTAAACAAGAAGGGCAAAAAGTTTCTTGCCAGAACAAAAACCACCCCCATTGAAAGCATAAAAACAAGTACCAACTGCGTAGAAGCAAATGCTGCCATTTTTAACGAATGATAATCTTTAACTCCCATTTGGTGACTAACCCTTATTGTATTTGCTTGCGAAACCCCAAGCGAAATCATATATGTAAACGAGGCCAAACCAATAGCAACCTGGTGCGCTGCTAATTGTATTTCACCAAGCCACCCCATCATTATTGCTCCAATTCCAAAAGCGGTTACCTCAACAATTATCTGAAATCCAATGGGAACGCCAAGTTTTAATATTGAAATAATTTTTTGACAATTAAAAATTTGTTTATGTGCCTCAACAAAATACTTTTTAATTTTTGGAATTTTAAGGATGTACAAGCCAAATAAAAGTGGCATAAATAACCGCGACACCAAAGTTCCAATTCCAGCTCCATTTAAACCCAGTTCAGGAAAACCAAACTTGCCAAAAATGAACAAGTAGTTTATCACTACATTTATTACGTTTGCTGTTAATGTAATTTGCATGGCTATTTTGGTATTACCCACACCTTCAAAAAATTGCTTTATCGAAAAAAACAACATAAAAGGAAGATACGATAAACAAAGGAGTAAGAAATAAGGCTTTGCCAAATTCAAAACTTCAGGTTTTTGCCCAAATAAAGGAAGCAAAAAATATATTCCAAACATAATTGCTGTGAGTCCAAGCGCAGCAAAAAAGTGTGTAAGAATCCCATTTTTAAGTAATCCAACAACTTCGCTGTTTTTACCCTTACTAAATGCGTTCCCGACCAAGGGAGTTAGACCGTAAGTAATTCCCATGCCAAAAAACATTCCAATCATAAAAACATTATTGGCAAACGAAGCTGCAGCTAACTCGGGAGTTCCAACATGTCCAACCATCATATTATCAACCAATAAAACTGTAACCTGACCAACCTGTGACAATACAACAGGAAGAGCTAAGTGCAAATTTCGTTTATAAAATGGTATGTAATCCGACAGTTTCAAGACGGCAAAGATATACTTTCCTTACAAAGAAACCATTAACTTAATTTAATCATAAAAGCATTTTGAGCTAGTACTTTCATAATACCCTTATAACTATTAACGATGGAAGAATTATGTATCTCCTCGTATCGCGAGTGATTGTTGGTCCAAACAAAATAAAAGGTCGAACCTGTTTTGTACTCCCTTTGAGCTACAAAATTTGACGTAAATCATCGGGAAGTATGTATTTCAAATTTTACCTAAAAGAATAATGTACAGCTAAGTCTAGTAGAAATAATAAAAGAAGTTTTTGATTCATGATTGGTTTTTATACCGCATTCAAAAATAGGTTTATCACTTGACCTATAAAATATTTCAAAAAAAACAAGTCGTATTTTTGACCAAATGTTCTGATTGTTCAAAAGGAAGAATACGCGAATACCTGACTATCAATAAAATTTACATTTATTAACATTTTTTCATTTGTGGTTTACAACACAAAAAGTATTTTCCGCACGCTTTTACCAAGATTAAACAATTTGCTTAATTTCGGGTTATTTACATTTTAAAATTTATTGAGAAAATTTTTGATTTTATCAAACTAAATGAATCAAATTAAAAAAATATTAATCGCTAACCGGGGTGAAATAGCGATTCGCATAATGCGGACCTGTAGAGAACTTAATATTGAAACGGTTGCTGTATATTCTGAAGCTGACAGAACATCCCTCCACGTACGATATGCACACGAAGCTTACTGCATCGGCAAGCCTCCTTCCAATGAAAGTTATTTAAACATCGATAAAATTATTGATGTGGCAAAAAAATGTGGTGCCGATGCTATCCATCCGGGTTATGGTTTTTTATCTGAAAATGCTGAATTTGCCAAAAGATGCACTTTGGAAGGCATTAAATTTATTGGTCCCACACCAGATGTAATCATTCAAATGGGCGATAAAATTATGGCTCGCGAGGCGATGATAAAAGCTGGAATCCCAGTTGTTCCTGGAACAAAAGGAGCAATTGAAACAGAAGAAGAGGTACTTGCTGTAATTGCAGACATTGGTCTTCCAATTATGATAAAAGCTTCTGCCGGTGGCGGTGGTAAAGGAATGCGGCTCGTTAATGATAAAAACGAAGTAGTTTCTGCCGTTCGCGCGGCTCGTTCGGAAGCCTTATCGTCTTTCGGTAACGACTCGGTTTATATCGAAAAATACATTACTTCGCCACATCATATCGAATTTCAAATTTTAGCAGATGAGCATGGAAACGTAGTTCATCTGTTTGAAAGAGAATGTTCGGTGCAACGCAGGCATCAAAAAATGATTGAAGAGACACCTTCGCCATTAATGACCATCGAATTGCGCGACGAAATGGGGAAATGTGCCGTTGATGCAGCCAAAGCAGTAAATTATGTTGGAGCCGGTACCATAGAATTTTTAGTTGATAACGACTTGAATTATTACTTCCTTGAAATGAATACCCGCCTTCAGGTTGAGCATCCGATTACAGAACGTGTTACCGGAATTGATTTGGTACGACAACAAATTAGAGTAGCCGAAGGGAATAAGCTTGAATTCAAACAAAAAGACCTAGAACAAAAAGGTCACGCTATTGAATGCCGGATTTATGCCGAAGACCCGGATAATAATTTTATGCCAAGTTCGGGAAAAGTTTACAAAATATCGGAACCACTTGGCCTGGGAGTTAGAACAGATGGGTACGTTTACGAAGGTTATGAAATACCAATTTATTACGACCCAATGATTTCGAAATTGATTGTTTGGGGCAAAACCCGCGACGAAGCAATTCGCAGAATGCGCCGCGCATTGTACGAGTACAAAATTACCGGGGTAAAAACTTCAATAAAAATACTAGAACGTATAATGAACAACGAAAATTTTATTTCGGGAAATTACGACACGCATTTTATTGAAAAAAATCGGGAACAATTAATGTCCAGTGAAAAAGTAGAAGAGAATGACGATATGATAATTATTGCCACTTTTATTGATTATTTGGATAAATTAGGAAGAACAGAAGAGAACACAAAAGAGTTTGCTCCAGCACAAAGTTGTTGGAATAAAATTTCATACAGAAACCATTTTTAATAAAAAGTTATGGCAGTAGAAATAAAAGTGGGTGACCGGGTTGCATGGGTAAACCTTTTAAAGCAGGATAAAAATATTCTTGAGATTGATGTTGACGGAAAAATCTACAAAGTGGATTTAATGCACACCGCCGATGGAACTTTTTCCATTCTCGAAGGCGGACATTCTTATACTATTGAATTGGTTCCGCGCGATGAGCCAAAAAAATATACAGCTTACACTTTGTACCAATCGTACGATTTAGAGGTAATTGACGCTGAAGCCCGTTATTTAATGAACCGAGGGGGCAATGGATTTGACTCAGGTGAAAACACCATTTCGTCCCCAATGCCAGGCAAAGTGGTTAACGTGTTGGTTAAAGAGGGCGATGAAGTTAAAGAAGGTGACACGGTCATAATTATTTCGGCCATGAAAATGGAGAGCGAATACAAAGCACCCAAAGCTGGAATCGTAAAAAAAGTAAATGTCAAAAATGAAGACACCATTCAGGGAAATCAAGTATTAATTGAATTGGACTTAATCGAAGAATAATATGAATTTAGAAGATAAATACCGCCAACTGGAAGAGTTTAACCAAGCTTCGGAACTAGGAGGAGGAACTGAACGAAAAGAAAAACAACATGCTGCCGGAAAAAAAACGGCACGCGAAAGGATTTTACAATTGCTCGATCCCGGTACATTTACGGAAATTGACAAATTAATGACACACCGAAGTTACGATTTCGGAATGGAAACCAATAAGATTTTAGGCGACGGCGTAGTTTCGGGACACGGAAAAGTAAACGGAAGGTTGGTTTATGCTTTTGCTCAGGATTTTACTGTTTTTGGTGGTTCGCTCAGCAGAGCTAATGCCGACAAAATTGTAAAAATTCAAAATTTAGCTTTAAAAATGGGAGCTCCGATTGTTGGATTAAACGATTCTGGTGGCGCCCGTATTCAAGAAGGAGTTGAAAGCTTAGCCGGTTATGCCGATATTTTTTACAACAACGTAATCTCTTCAGGTGTAATTCCTCAAATCTCGGCAATTCTTGGACCATGTGCTGGTGGAGCAGTATATTCTCCTGCCCTTACCGATTTTATTTTTATGGTGAATGAAAAAAGCCACATGTTTGTTACCGGTCCGGATGTAATAAAAACCGTTACACACGAAGAAGTTAGCAAAGAGGAACTGGGTGGAGCAGTAACACATAACACGAAAAGTGGTGTAGCACATTTTAATGGAGACGACGAAGACCAGACTATAATGATGATTCGCGAATTGTTGAGTTTTGTTCCATCCAATAATTTGGAAGATCCGCCGGTAAAATCAACCATTGACCCGTCAGACCGACAAGATAAAAGCTTGCAAGAAGTAGTTCCGGCAGACCCGAATAAACCTTACGACATGCACGACATTATCAAAACAGTTATTGATAATAAACACTTTTTGGAAGTTCAGGCACAATATGCACAAAATATTATTGTTGGATTTGCCCGATTTGGAGGCAGACCAGTTGGAATAGTTGCCAACCAACCAAATTATCTTGCCGGAGTACTTGATATAAATTCATCGGTTAAAGCAGCGCGTTTTGTACGTTTCTGCGATGCCTTTAATTTACCGCTGGTTACTTTAGTAGATGTTCCGGGATTTTTACCGGGAACTAATCAGGAATTCGGTGGAATTATTAAACATGGGGCAAAATTGCTTTATGCATTTGCCGAAGCAACCGTTCCAAAAATCACCTTAATCACCAGAAAAGCTTATGGCGGAGCATACGATGTTATGTCGAGCAAACACATTGGAGCCGATGTAAACCTAGCCTACCCTACCGCTGAGATTGCAGTAATGGGTCCAGAAGGAGCAATAAATATAATTCACAAAAATAAATTAGGCGAAGCAGAAAAAATAAAAGCAGTTGAAGATTATCGCGAAAAATTTGCCAATCCATATAAAGCTGCGTCTCTGGGTTATATCGACGAAATTATAAATCCAAGAGATACACGTAAAAAAATTATTGATGCACTGGACATGACCAAGACAAAAAGAAAGTCAAATCCTCCTAAAAAGCACGGCAATATTCCATTATAGATAGATTTTTATTTTATGCTAAAGAACCGTTCTTTTTGTCTGATTATCAGATAAAACAGTCCTATACATTCAGTCGGATTCCACCTTAACCTTTCAGAAGAAATCCATGAAATTTTAGCAGATTCAATATAGGGGTATCAACTAAAAGAAAAAGATGACCTCCCGATAAATTACATCAAAAAATCAGTTATCCCGAATTAAAATACTAATATCTAGTTACCAATAACTTAACATCACAAAATCTAAAGTTAAAATTTGTTTGATTACTGGTATTTTATTTCTATTTTTGCGCCTCGAAAAACAAGAATTGTTTAATTAAAAATTAGTTGATTATGTTGAATCAGTACGAAACCGTCTTCATTTGTACTCCCGTTTTATCTGAGCCACAGGTAAAGGAGGCGGTAAAAAAATTCAGAGACATCATTATCTCCCACGGAGGTGATATGATCCATGAAGAGAGTTGGGGCATGAAAAAATTGGCTTACCCAATCCAAAAGAAATCTACTGGCTTTTTTCATTTATTTGAATTTATAGCCGATCCTTCGTTAATTGCGAAAGTTGAAACTGACTTCCGTCGCGATGAAAAAGTTATAAGGTTTATGACCGTAAAACTTGACAAACACGCGATTGCATACAGTAGCAAGAGAAAAAGATTACAGAAAGAAAGAACCGCAAAAAAGGAGAATTAAAAAATGGCACAAAGTTCAAGTGAAATTAGGTACCTGACACCACCGTCGGTAGAGATTAAAAAGAAAAAATATTGCCGTTTCAAGAAAAGCGGTATTAAATACGTAGATTACAAAGATCCTGAGTTTTTGAAAAAATTCCTTAACGAGCAAGGTAAAATTTTACCTCGCAGACTCACAGGAACTTCTTTGAAATATCAGCGTAAAGTTGGCCAGGCAATTAAACGTGCCCGGCAAATTGCTTTATTGCCATTTGTAACCGACATGATGAAATAAGGAGGAATTGAAATGGAAATAATATTAACACAAGACGTTGAACGTCTAGGTAGCAAAGACGACATTATAGTCGTAAAAGATGGTTACGCCAGTAACTTCTTAATTCCTAAAAAGAAAGCAATTTCTGCAACTGCTACAGCTAAGAAAATTTTAGCTGAAAACATTAAGCAACGTGCACACAAAGAAGCAAAGTTAATAGCCGAAGCTTCTAAAATTGCAGAGCAAATTGTGAATAAGAAAGTTAAGATTGGTGCTAAAACAAGTACCTCTGGTAAAATTTTCGGTTCGGTAAATACCATTCAATTAGCAGAAGCTATTAATAAGAAAGGTTTTATAATTGACCGTAAACAAATTAGTTTGCCCGTTGACACGATTAAAGAAATTGGAACGTACACTGCAAAAATTAAACTACACAAAACTGTTGTTGTAGATTTCGAATTTGAAGTGGTTGCTGAATAATTTTAAAAAATTAAAACACAATAGAAAGGGTTTCCGAAATTTCGGAAACCCTTTCTATTTGGACAAAAATGAGGCACAACCTATTTCACAGCAACAGTTTCAATTTCAACCAAAACACTAAGAGGTAATTCTTTTACAGCAAATGCAGCACGCGCAGGTTGTTCGATGGTATAAAATGTACCATACACTTCATTCATAGCAGCAAAGTTCCCCATATCGCTTAGAAGGCAAGTTGATTTTACGACATCGGAATAAGAATAACCGGCTGCTTCTAAAATTG